>JAYTHS010000432.1:0-3669 GCA_043732345.1 Frankiales bacterium
GACATGGCCGCCGCACCCGTCGACGTGCTCATCGTCGACGAGGCCGGGCAGCTCGCGCTGGCCGACGCTCTCGCCGCGTGCCGCTCGGCCCGCAACCTCATCCTGCTGGGCGACCCGCTGCAGCTGCCGCAGGTCGCGCAGGCCGTGCACCCCGGGGGCAGCGGGCTCAGCGTCCTGGAGCACCTGCTCGGTGACGACGCGACGATGCCGCCCGAGCGCGGGGTGTTCCTCGCCGAGACCCGCCGCATGCACCCCGACGTGGCCACGTTCATCTCGACCGAGATCTACGAGGGGCGCCTCGCCACCCACCCGAGCTGCGCACGGCAGGGCACCGACCTCGGCACGGGGCTGCGCTGGCTGCAGGCCGAGCACACTCGACGGACGACGGAGGCGCCGGAGGAGGCGGAGGTCGTCGCGACGGAGATCGCCCGGTTGCTCCGGGCCGGGTGGACCGACCAGCACGGCGTACGCGCTCCGCTCACGGCGGCGGACGTCCTCGTCGTCGCCCCCTACAACGACCAGGTCGCCCTGCTGCGAGCCCGCCTGGACGCGGACCTGGTGACGGCCGGGGTCGCCGTGGGCACCGTCGATAAGTTCCAGGGCCGCGAGGCGGCGGTCGTGTTCTTCACCATGACCAGCTCGTCCGCGGCGGACGTGGCTCGCGGCGCGGACTTCCTGTTCTCCCGCAACCGGCTCAACGTGGCCGTCAGCCGTGCACGGTGCCTGGCCTACCTGGTGTGCACCGAGGAGCTGCTCGACAGCCGGGGGAGCGACGTCGAGGAGATGCGGCTGATCTCGACGCTCTGCGCGTTCGTGGAGGGGGCCGAGGCGGAGGGCGGAGCTTCCTGACTGTGGCTCGGCGTCGTTCATCGGCGTCGTTCATCGGCGACGCACGGGAAGGGCATCAGGCCCAGAAGGCCTCGACGACCTCGTCGGCGACGCGCTCCAGCAGCGCCCGGTCCTCCAGCGCGGTGAGCCACTCCGTGGGCAGCGCGTCCACCCCGTGCGCGGCGCCCACGAGGTTGCCGCAGATTGCGCCCACCGAGTCGCTGTCGCCGGAGTGGTTCACCGCCGCGAGCAGGGCCGACGGCGCGTCCGGCGCTTGCAGTCCGCAGTAGACGGCCATGGCCAGCGCCTCCTCGGCGATCCACCCCGCACCGATGCGCTCGACGGCCTCCGGGGTGGGCGGGGCATCGGCGTGAAGGGCTCCCTGCAGGGCGCGCAGGGTCTCGGCCGCCCCACCGCCGGCGGTCTCGAGCCGCTCGCACACGTCCTTCACCGCGGTCTCCAACGAGGCGCCGTTGACGAGGGAGTACACCAGCACCGCCATCGCGGCCGCGGCGAACCGGCCCGTCGGGTGGCCGTGGGTGAGCACCGCGCCGTCGATCGCCAGCTCCCACGCCTGGTCGGCCGCGCCGCCGAGCCAGCCGAACGGGGCGCTGCGCATGACGGTGCCGCACCCCTTGGAGTCTGGGTTGGCCGGTGCGGACCGGGTACCCATGGTGGGCTGTCGGAGCCCGGAGAGGCACGCGTTGCCCGGCGCCCGCACGGCCTGCAGCACCGGCTCGCGGACCAGCCCGGAGCGCTCGCCGACGTCGCGGCCGGGGTCGAAGCCCTGGGTGGACAGCCAGCGCGAGTACGCGCGCCACAGCTCAACGGGGGCGTCCCCGCGCTGCCCGCGCAGCAGCCCCTCGGCGGTGAACAGCGTCATCTGGGTGTCGTCGGTGATGGCGCCGAGCACCCCGTAGGCGCGGGTCATGCCGGTGACGCCGTGCGGGCCGTGCTGGGCGCGGATGCGGGCGAGGTCGTCGAACTCGATGCCCGCGCCCAGTGCGTCGCCCACCGCCCCGCCGAGCAGGCTGCCCCGCACCCGCTCCGCCCACGTCAACCCCGTCGTCGCCTTCACCCCTCGGAGGCTACGTGCGAGCCCAGGACCACTTCTGCGGGCCTTCGGATACCCGTTACGCAGGCCTTCGAGCCCAAGCGGCACCAGAGGGTCAGGATTCACCCGGCAGCGACGACCGCAGCTGCCTGGCGGCTTCGCTGCTCTACCTGCTGGTTCTCTGGGGGCCTGTCGTCGCCGCTCAAGCCTGCGTCTGTCTGTGCCGAGTGGATGACGAGACGGAGGGTGGTTACCGGGTGGTTGCTCAGACGGACGGCGATGTGGTTCTTCGGCACGTCGCGCAGGTTTCAGGGGCGTCGTTTGAGCACGTGAGCAGGTGTCTTCGGGCCCTGCGGTTCTCGATTGACACTTTGGTGTGCAACGACGTCACCGTCCTTGCGGGGCCCCTGGAGTTCGTGCGGGCGGGTGACCCGGTGGTGAACGCTCTGCTGCTGCTCGATGAGTCGGACCGCAAGTTGCTCGACCTGGGAGATCCGCACACTGTTGCGGCAGCAACAAACCTTCCGATCGAGAGGGTCAAACGTTATCCGATCGCTGATCTGCCCGAGGTGTTCGTCTCCGCGCTCGACCACCTCGTCCTAGACGACAAGGACAACGTCGTTCGGGACCAGCTGGAGAAGGTCTTGGACGCATGGCTCGACACCTTCGAGCCGGCGGGAGCGGAGGTCATCAGCCCTGCATACCGGGTCAGCCCAGTAGGTCTGGAGAAGGCGTTTGAGGACTGGCTGGTTCAAGATCTCACGCGCCTCAGCGACTTCGGCTACGACGTGTTGCGGTGGAAGCGGCAGGTGCTGTTCCGCGACAAGACGAAGGCGGATGTCGTCTGCCGGATCGCCAGGAAAGACGGCCCTGTGAGTGACTGGCTGGTGATCGAGAACAAGGCGAGCCTCGCAGAGGCAGGTGTCGTCGATCAGGTCGCTGGCTACATGGGCAAGGTTCGTGAGGAGCTGGCCGCTGGGTCTGAGGAGGTTTTTGGGCTCGTTCTTGCTGACGGATCGACGATCGCGGCGGCGGACCGGCTGCGCGACGAAGGCATCGGCTTCGTCTCGCTCGCCGAGCTGGGGTACCGCGAGCACCTGCACGGGCTGACTGGCTGTGGCGAGCTCCCGGCTGTTGTTCAGGCTGAACCGGATGCCGAGGTTCCTGAAGTCTCCGAGGCCCCTCGCTTCGCCTCGCAGCTGTCGGCGCAACGCGGCATCAGCCGGGGCCGTTCTGGACCATGGACCGTCGGGTCGGAGCCTTACACCGATCGGAAGGCCGCGAACCAGGCCCTGGCAGCGCTGTTGGGGAACTACGACCGGGAGCAGTGGGCTGCCGCTCAGCGACAGCACGGTTTGCGCTGATCACACCTCCTGCGCGAGCTGCTCGAGCGCCTGTGCCTGGAGGTCGTGGAGCACGGTCAGCTGTGCGGCGGGGGGCAGGTGCTGTAGCTGGCGGGCGAGGTCGTCGACGAGCTCGCTTCGGCGCTCCAGCTCGTGGCGCGCGGGGGACCCCCCGTCGCGCACGGGCTCGGTCATGGCGAACATCGCGTCCACCCGGCTGCCGGCGGACAGGGCCCTCGGACGTGTGTTGCGCAGCCGGTCGGGCGGGGTGCTCAGCGAGCCGCTGGTCCAGCCGTCGGCCACGTCGAGCAGCTCGTCGAGCTCGACCTCCAAGGCCGGGGCCAGTAGTCGCAGGGCCTTCTCCGAGGGCCGCTTGTCGTCGCTGGCTTCCAGCTGGGAGACGTAGGGGTAGGAGAGCCCGGACAACGCGGCGAGGGTCTTGCG
>JAYTHS010000433.1:0-3663 GCA_043732345.1 Frankiales bacterium
GCCCTCGCCGGCCTGCCCGACGTCCCCGCGCCCACCTGGCTCCAGGAGCGCCTGACCGCAGCGCTGGCCGCCGAGCAGTCCGGGGCAGCAGCCAGGCCGCTGTCCGGGTCAGCGCCCACACCGTTTACTGAGCCGTCTGCTGCACCAATCCCCGCGCCGGTCGCGGGGCTGGCCACCGTCCTGCCGCTCCCCGCCCGCCGACCGCGCAGCTGGCTCCCGTGGGCAGGGGGCGTGGCCGCGGCCGCGGTACTCGTCGTTGGGGGCCTGGTACTGGGGGGGCGCGGGTCGTCCCCCTCGACCAGCCTGGCGACCTCCGCGGCGGGTCGCCTGGCCCCCGGCCCGGTCGTCAACAACACCGGCACCAACTACGGGCGGGACGGCAAGGTGCTCGCCGCCGCCGTCCCCCGCTTGCTGGCCGCAACGGAGACCCCGAAGGCGGCTGCAGGCAGCACCGCGGCCAGCGCGCCGATGACCGCCCTCGAGCGGCTCAGGACGCCCGCGGGCCTGGCCTCCTGCCTGGCCTCACTGACGAGCCCCGACGTGCCGGGAGTCCCCCTCGCGATCGACTACGCCGCGTACGCCGGGCAGCCCGCCCTCGTGGCAGTGCTCCCATCCACCCGGACCGGGAAGGTCGACGTGTTCGTCCTCGGGGCCGACTGCTCAGCGACCGACGCAAAAGTCCTCTACTTCACCCGCGTCGCCCGCTGACGTTCCCGCGGGAACGACGACCCACGACCCGGATCGGCTCGCGACCTGCAGTGCAGGACGGTCCCGAAGGGCCACGGTGGAGTGATGACGGACGCAGAGGTCATCGGGGCCTGATGTCCCACCGATCAGGAACGGGCCACCGCCGGGGGAAGGGCCGCCCCTACGCTGGCGTTGTGAAGGTCAGCACCTGACCCACGCACCCGCAGCCCTGACGAGAGGCCGGCATGACCGCCGACACGACCATCCACCCATCGATCGTGATCGGGTCCGGCCCAAGCGGCTACACCGCGGCGATCTACCTGGCACGCGCCGGCCTGACGCCGTTGTGCTTCGAGGGAGCCGTCACCGCCGGTGGCGCCCTGATGAACACCACCGACGTGGAGAACTTCCCCGGCTTCCCCGTCGGCGTCACCGGCCCGGAGCTGATGGACAAGCTGCGCGAGCAGGCCGAGCGGTTCGGGACCGTCTTCGTCACCGACGACGTCACCAGCGTCGACCTCACGGTCACGCCCAAGGTCGTCACGCTCGGCGACGACACCTACCTCGCCGAGACCGTCGTGCTGGCCATGGGCTCGAGCTACCGCGAACTCGGGGTCCCCGGCGAGAAGGAGCTCTCGGGCCACGGTGTGTCCTGGTGCGCGACCTGCGACGGCTTCTTCTTCCGCGACCAGGACATCGCGGTCGTCGGTGGCGGTGACAGCGCCCTGGAGGAGGCCACCTTCCTCACCCGCTTCGCGCGGTCCGTGACCCTGGTGCACCGGCGTGACACCCTGCGGGCCAGCAAGATCATGCAGGACCGGGCGTTCAGCAACGACAAGATCCGCTTCGTGTGGGACAGCGAGGTGGTCTCCGCGAACGGCGAGGGCAAGCTCGAGGCCGTGACGCTGCGCAACCTCAAAACCGGCGAGACGTCGTTGCTGCCCGTCACCGGGCTGTTCATCGCCGTTGGCCACGACCCCCGCTCGGACCTCGTCAAGGGCCAGGTCGCGCTCGACGACGAGGGCTACGTGCTCGTCGAGGGCCGGAGCACCGCCACCGACCGCGACGGCGTCTTCGCCTGCGGGGACCTCGTCGACCACACCTACCGGCAGGCCATCACGGCTGCCGGAACCGGCTGCCAGGCAGCCCTGGACGCCGAGCGCTGGCTCGCCGCCCTCGAGGACTAAAGACCTGACCCACCCTGTTCCCGCTGGTACCAACGAGACTGAGGAGTCCTTCATGGGCGCCAACACCAAGACCGTCACCGACGCCAGCTTCGTCGCTGACGTGCTGCAGAGCGACAAGCCCGTCCTCGTCGACTTCTGGGCCGAGTGGTGCGGTCCCTGCAAGATGATCGCCCCCGTCCTCGAGGAGATCGCGGGTGAGAACGCCGAGAAGATCACCGTCGTCAAGCTCAACATCGACGAAAACCCCGGCGCCGCCCGCGACTACCAGATCATGTCGATCCCCACGATGGCGGTGTTCCAGGGCGGCAAGATCGTTAAGTCGATCGTCGGTGCCAAGCCCAAGGCCGCGATCTTGAAAGACCTCGAGGCCTACCTGTAGGTCCGCAGCGCTCGGCCCGGGTCGTACGACGTCCCCGTTAGGCTTGCCGCTTCGACGTCGGACCCGGAGGTGCCAGCCCGTGCAGATGTTCCGCCGTGGTGATACCGGCCCCGCCGTCGAGGAGGTCCGCGCCACCCTGACCGCACTGGGTTTGCTGGAGCAACCGTGGCTGCTCAGCCGTGAGGCCGAGGTCTTCGACGAAGCGACCGACCGGGCTGTCCGGGCGTTTCAGCAGCGACGGGGCGTCACCGTCGACGGGCTCGTCGGCCCGGAGACCTACGCCGCCTTGCAGGCCGCCCGGCTCAGCCTCGGGGACCGCATCCTGCTGCACGTGCCGGGTCGGCTGCTCGGCGGCGACGACGTGGCGGCGCTGCAGGAGCGGCTGCTCGAGTTGGGCTTCGACGCCGGGCGGGTGGACAGCCAGTTCGGCAGCCGCACCGAGCAGGCGCTGGTGCGCTTCCAGCGGGAGTACGGCTTGGTCAGCGACGGCGTGTGCGGACCGGCCACGCTGCGGGCCCTCAAGCAGCTCGGCCGGCTGGTCACGGGTGGCCGCCCACAGGCGATGCGCGAGAGCGAGGCCCTGCACCGCTCCGGCGTCTCGCTGGCCGGCAAGGTCGTCGTCCTCGACCCCGGGCACGGTGGCAGCGACCCAGGCGCCACCGGCCACGGGCTGCAGGAGGCCGCCCTCGTCATGGACCTCGCCGCCCGGCTCGAGGGCCGCCTGACCGCCGTGGGCGTGCAGACGTTGCTCACCCGTGGGCCCGACAGCTGCCCGGACGACGCCGACCGGGCCGGGCTCGCCAACGGGGCCCGGGCCGACCTGGTCCTGAGCCTTCATGTCGACCGGGCCGACTCCCCGGCCTGCCACGGCGTCGCGACCTACCACTACGGGACGGTCCCGTCAGGCAGGGCGGTCGCCGGTACTGGCGGGTCGGGCAGTGGGACCGGGGTGACCAGCACCGTGGGGGAACGGCTCGCCGGCCTCGTGCAGCGCGAGCTGGTGGCCCGCACCGACCTGCTGGACTGTCGTACCCACGCCAAGTCCTGGAGCCTGCTGCGCCTCACCTCCATGCCGACGGTCCGGGTGGAGCTCGGGCACGTGAGCAACGCCGGTGACGCCGCCCGGCTGGACGACCCGGCATTCCGAGACACGGTCGCCGAAGCCCTGCTCGTCGCGGTCCAGCGCCTGTTCCTGCCGAAGGACCTCGACCCGCCGACGGGGATCATGCACTTGCCCGACCTGGCCCACCTCGCTTGACCCACCGACCCACCGTCGTACCAGCGGAGGGAACCCGTCGGCGTGATCGGGCACCGACACGCCCGGCGTGTCGGTGCCAGAACGCACCGAAGTGTGTGTGTGCGTGACAACGGGCTGCCAGCGTGGGGGTGCGATCTTCCAAGAACTCGCTG
>JAYTHS010000434.1:0-11663 GCA_043732345.1 Frankiales bacterium
GCCAGGATCATCTGCTGGAGGAGTTCGAAGAGAAGAAGGGCCGCGCACCGGAGAACGGGATGGCCGACATCGCCTGCGCCAACTGTGGCACCCGCGGGCAATGGACCGAGCCGAAGGAGTTCAGCGGTCTGCTCAAGACCTACCTCGGGCCGGTCGAGGACGAGTCAGGGCTGCACTATCTGCGTCCCGAGACTGCCCAGGGCATCTTCGTCAACTACAACAACGTCGCGGGTTCGGCCCGGAAGAAGCCGCCGTTCGGCATCGGGCAGATCGGCAAGTCGTTCCGCAACGAGATCACTCCGGGCAACTTCATCTTCCGGACGCGCGAGTTCGAGCAGATGGAGATGGAGTTCTTCGTCAAGCCCGGCGAGGACGAGACCTGGCACCAGTACTGGATCGACACCCGGATGGCGTGGTTCACCGACCTCGGCGTCGACCCGGAGAACCTGCGCCTCTACGAGCACCCGGCCGAGAAGCTCAGCCACTACAGCAAGCGAACCGTCGACATCGAGTACCGCTTCGACTTCGCCGGCGCCGAGTGGGGCGAGCTCGAGGGCGTCGCCAACCGCACCGACTACGACCTCGGCGTGCACAGCAAGGCCAGCGGGACGGACCTGTCGTACTTCGACCAGGAGTCGGGAGAGCGCTGGACGCCGTACGTCATCGAGCCGGCGGTCGGCGTCGACCGCTCGACCCTGGTGTTCCTGCTGGACGCCTACACCGAGGACGAGGCCCCCAACGCCAAGGGCGTGCTGGAGAAGCGGGTCGTCCTCAAGCTCGACCCGCGGCTCGCCCCGGTCAAGGCAGCCGTGCTGCCGCTGTCGCGCAACGCCGACCTCTCGCCGGTCGCGCGGGACCTGGCCACCGCGTTGCGCAAGCGATTCACCACCGACTTCGACGACGCCGGTGCGATCGGCCGGCGCTACCGCCGTCAGGACGAGGTGGGTACGCCGTACTGCGTGACCGTCGACTTCGACACCCTTGAGGACCAGGCCGTGACGATCCGCGCGCGGGACTCCATGGCGCAGGAGCGGGTGTCTCTCGACAAGGTCCGGGGCTGGTTGGACGAGCGGCTGGGCCTGTGACCGTGAAGTACGTCTACGACTTCGCCGAGGGCGGTCGGGACATGAAGGACCTGCTCGGGGGCAAGGGGGCCAACCTCGCCGAGATGACCAACCTGGGCCTGCCCGTCCCGCCCGGCTTCGTCATCACGACGCAGGCATGCCAGGCCTACCTCGCCGACGGCGTCGTCCCCCCGGAGCTCGCCGTCGAGGTCACCGAGCACCTGCTCGCCCTAGAGCAGGCCATGGGCAAGCGGCTCGGCGACGCCGAGGACCCCCTGCTGGTCAGCGTCCGGTCGGGTGCGAAGTTCTCGATGCCGGGGATGATGGACACAGTCCTGAACATCGGCCTCAACGATGCCTCCGTCCTCGGCCTGGCCCGGCAGGCCGGTGACGACCGGTTCGCCTGGGACTCCTACCGACGGCTGCTGCAGATGTTCGGCAAGACGGTGCTCGGCGTCGACGGCGAGCTGTTCGAGGCGGAACTGGACCGCGCCAAGAAGGCCAAGGGGACGCGCTCGGACCTCGACCTCGACGCCGCCGACCTGCAGGCCGTCGTCGGGGTCTTCCGGCAGATCGTGCAGCAGGAGACGGGTCGGCCGTTCCCGCAGGACCCGCGCGAGCAGATGGACCTCGCCACCGCTGCGGTCTTCGACTCCTGGAACGGCGAGCGGGCCCGGCTCTACCGCCGGCAGGAGCGCATCCCGGCCGACCTGGGCACCGCCGTCAACGTCTGCTCGATGGTCTTCGGCAACCTCGGGCCGACGTCCGGCACCGGGGTCGCCTTCACCCGCGACCCGTCGTCCGGGGCGCCGGGGGTCTACGGCGACTACCTCGTCAACGCCCAGGGCGAGGACGTTGTCGCCGGCATCCGCAACACCCTGCCGCTGGCGGAGCTCGAGCAGGTCGACGCCGCGTCGTACGCGCAGCTCACGCAGATCATGACGACGCTCGAGAACCACTTCCGCGACCTGTGCGACATCGAGTTCACGATCGAGCGTGGACACCTGTGGATGCTGCAGACCCGGGTCGGCAAGCGAACGGCCGGGGCGGCGTTCCGGATCGCGACGCAGTTCGTCGACGAGGGGCTGATCGACCTGGACGAGGCGCTGCGCCGGGTGACCGGGGCCCAGCTCGCGCGCCTGATGTTCCCCGCCTTCGGCTCGACCGACGACCACGACGACACCCGCGTCGAGCTCGGCCGTGGGATGGGGGCCTCCCCGGGCGCCGCCGTCGGCAAGGCCGTCTTCGACAGCCACACGGCGGTCGCCTGGGCCGCCCGTGGTGTGGACGTCGTACTGGTACGCCGGGAGACCACTCCTGACGACCTGGCCGGGATGATCGCGGCGCAGGGCATCTTGACCAGCCGGGGCGGCAAGACCAGCCACGCGGCCGTCGTCGCCCGCGGTATGGGCAAGACCTGTGTCTGCGGCGCCGAGGACCTCGACGTCGACCTCGACGGCCGGACGCTGACCGCGCCGGACGGGACCGTCGTCCGCGAGGGCGACGTCCTGAGCATCGACGGGACCAGCGGGATGGTCTACCTCGGTGAGGTGGCCGTGCGCCCCAGCCCGGTCGTCGAGTTCTTCGAGGGCTCCCGCCCGGTCGCCGAGGACGACGACCTGGTGCAGGCCATCGCCCGGCTGATGCGGCACGCCGACGGCCTTCGCCGGCTCGGGGTGCGGGGCAACGCCGACAACGCCGAGGACGCCGCCCGGGCCCGGCGGTTCGGCGCGTCCGGGATCGGCCTATGCCGCACCGAGCACATGTTCCTCGGCGACCGCCGCCAGCTCGTCGAGGACCTCGTCCTGGCCGAGGGGCACGACGAGCAGCAGGCCGCGCTGGCCGCGCTGCTGCCCCTGCAGCGGGAGGACTTCACCGGGATCCTGCGCGAGATGGACGGCCTGCCGGTGACGGTCAGGCTGCTCGACCCGCCGCTGCACGAGTTCCTCCCCGACCTGACCGAGCTGTCCGTCGAGATCGCCGTCGCCGAGGCCACCGGGGTCGCCGTCGACCCGCGGCAGAGCGCCCTGCTGGACGCCGTACGCCGGTTGCACGAGAGCAACCCGATGATCGGGCTGCGCGGTGTGCGGCTCGGGCTCGTCATCCCGGGGCTGTTCGGGATGCAGGTGCGGGCGCTGGCCGAGGCGGCGCTGGCGCTGCGGCAGGAGGGGCTCGACCCCAGGCCGGAGGTGATGGTGCCGCTGGTCGGTGCGGTGCAGGAGCTCGAGGTCGTCCGCGAGGAGTGCACCGCCATCCTGGCCGAGGTCGGGGTCGCGGCCCAGATCGGGACCATGATCGAGGTCCCCCGGGCCGCGCTCACCGCCGCGTCGGTCGCTGAGGCCGCCGACTTCTTCTCCTTCGGCACCAACGACCTCACCCAGATGAGCTGGGGCTTCAGCCGCGACGACGTCGAGGCGTCGTTCTTCAGCCGCTACCTCGACCTCGGCATCTTCGGGGTGAGCCCCTTCGAGTCGCTGGACCGCGAGGGGGTCGGCCGGCTCGTCCGGATCGCCGTCGAGGAGGGCCGCCGTACCAAGCCAGGACTACACCTGGGCGTGTGCGGTGAGCACGGTGGCGACCCTGACTCGGTGCACTTCTTCCACGACGTCGGCCTGGACTACGTCAGCTGCTCACCGTTCCGCGTCCCCGTGGCCCGGCTCGAGGCGGGCCGCGCGGCCCTGGGCGGCTAGGTGCTTCTGTTTTCCAAGACCTTCCGTCGGCTGCTCGCGCTGCTCGTGCTGGTCCCCCTGGCCATCGTCCTCGGTACGGCGGGCCGGGTCTGGTGGGTGGCGCGTCAGGACGCTCGCCCCCGCTCCGACGCCATCGTCGTCCTGGGTGCGTCACAGTTCGACGGCCGGCCCAGTGCGGTGCTCAGGGCGCGGCTGGACCACGCGAAGGCACTGTTCGACGAGGGGGTGGCCCCGCGGGTGGTCACGGTCGGCGGGGGAGCGCCCGGGGACAGGTTCACCGAGGGCGAGGCCGGGGCGCGCTACCTCCGGGCTCGCGGCGTCGAGGTCGTGGCCGTGGGCACGGGCCGCAACACCCTGCAGAGCATGCAGGCACTCAAGGCGTACTTCGTCGCGAGGGGCTGGACCAGCGCGGTCCTGGTGACCGACCCGTGGCACTCGCTGCGGTCACGGCGGATGGCCACCGACCTCGGGATCCAGGCGGTCACCTCGCCGACCCGCACCGGCCCTGCCAACAGCTCGCGCACGACCGAGCTCCGCTACGTCACGCGGGAGACCGCGGCCTACCTCTACTACCGGTTCTTCCACCGCAGCAGCGAGGCCGGTCCTCGAGCCGTCTGACCGCAGGAAATCCCCGTGACGTCCGACCGGGTACTGCCTAGCCTTGCCCTCCCCTCGGAAGGCTCCGCCGTGCAGTTCCCGCCCGTCGCCCCACCCCTGGTCGCGGCACTCGTCAGCCGCGTCGACCGCACGTCGTACGACGTCCTCACCCCCGCCGGCCCGGCCCGGGTGGCCGGCGATGCGGCCGATCCGGCGACTGTCGGCGACTGGCTCGTGCTCGACGACGGAGTCGTCGTCGAGCGGCTGCCCCGTCGGTCCCTGCTGGTGCGCGGCAGTGCGTCGGGCAGCTCCCGAGCCCAGCTGCTTGCGGCCAACGTCGACACGGTCCTGATCTGCCTCGGGCTCTCCGGTCCGCTGCCGCTGCGGCGGCTGGAGCGGTTACTGCTGCTGGCGTGGCAGAGCGGGGCCGTGCCGGTGGTGGTCCTCACCAAGGCCGACCTGTGTGACGATGTCCCTGCCGCGCTCCGGGAGGTGCAGCCGTACGCCCCGGGCGTCGAGGTCGTGGCGGTGTCCGCGGCGACCGGTGACCTGCGTGCCCTGGATCCCTGGACCGGGGGGACTCTGGTGCTGCTCGGAGCCTCCGGAGCGGGCAAGTCCACCGTCGTGAACGGGCTGCTCGGCGAGCCGGTGATGGCCACGGGTGGGGTCCGCGAGGTCGATGGCAAGGGACGGCACACGACGACCCACCGTGAGCTGCTCCGGCTGCCGACCGGCGGGCTGGTCATCGACACCCCCGGCCTGCGCGGGGTCGCGCTGTCGGCGAGCGATCAGGGCCTGGAGCAGACGTTCGCTGACGTCGAGGAGTGGGCGGTGACCTGCAGATTCTCCGACTGCGGCCACGGGACGGAGCCGGGCTGCGGGGTGTCCGGCGCGGTCGCGTCCGGAGACCTCGGCCAGGACCGGGTCGACGCCTGGCGTCGGCTGCAGCGGGAGGTCGCCTTCCAGGCCCGCCGGGGTGACGCCCGGGCGCGGGCCGACGAGACCCGCCTGTGGAAGGCGATCGCGAAGGCGAACCGGGGCCGGCCCGCGCGACCGTGACCGCTGCGTCTCGGCCGCATGCTCGGCCGTCGCTCGAGGGGAACCAGCAAGGCCCCGGGGCCGTCCCAGGAGACATGACGCGTCTGCGCCCCGCTGCGACCCGGTGCCCTGCGCCCCGTCCTCTTTCGACGCCCAGGTGGGCAGCCACCGTCGGCCTGTGCCTCCTGCTAGCGGCATGCGGGCAGGCACCATCGACGACGACGACGACGGCGGTCGGAGCGGCGCCGCGTCGAAGCGCAGGTCCCGCGGCTCCGGACGCGCCGTTCACCACCGACTCTGGGACGACCGTGACCGCCCACCTCATGTCGCAGGCAGCGCCGGACGCGCACCGATCGAGTGGCGGCTGGCAGTCCGCCGAGCTGCCGTACGTCGGCAAGCAGCTCGTGGCCTACGCCGTCCTGCCGCCGAAGGGCAGCACCTGCGGGGACGTGACAGGCGCGATGCTGACCGCCCTGACCCGGGGCGCGTCCACGAAGACCACGGAGGTGGAGATGCCCAGCGTGGACCTCGCGCAGACGCACGAGCTCGCCGACCCGCTGCGCGCCCTGGGCCTGCCGGAGGACGGACCGGTCGACTACTCCGGTCTCGGTCCGCAGGTCGACGCGATCAGCCAGGTCGTCCAGAAGGTCGTGCTGAAGGTCGACCAGAAGGGCACCGAGGCGGCTGCCGCCACCGGCGTGGCATTCCTCGCCAGCACGAGGGTCCTCCCCCGACCCCTCGTGCTGGACCGGCCGTACCTCCTGCTCGTCCAGGACGTCCGCACCGGCACCCCCCTGGTGCTGGCACGGGTGGGTGACCCCACGCGCAGGTAGTTGGATGGACCCATGCCGTACGACGACGCGACCCGGGAGCGACGCGTCGACGAGCCCGAGCACCGCACCGGCCGGACGGCGTTCCAGCGCGACCGGGCCCGGGTGCTGCACAGCGGGGCCTTGCGGAGGCTCGCCGGCAAGACCCAGGTCGTCGAGCCGGTCGGGCTGCAGGCACTGGTCCCACGGACCCGGCTGACGCACTCGCTGGAGTGCGCCCAGGTCGGCCGCGAGCTCGGCGCGGCGCTGGGCTGCGACCCCGACCTGGTCGATGCAGCCTGCCTGGCGCACGACCTCGGGCACCCGCCGTTCGGTCACAACGGGGAGACCGCCCTGCACGAGGCCGCGGAGGCGGCAGGCGGTTTCGAGGGCAACGCTCAGTCGTTCCGGCTGCTGACGCGCCTGGAGGTCAAGCTGGAAGGGGTTGGGCTCAACCTCACCCGGGCCACCCTCGACGCCGCGACAAAGTACCCCTGGCGCAAGGACTCCCGCCGCAAGTTCGGCGTCTACGACGACGACCTCGAGGCCTTCGCGTGGGCGCGGGCGGGCGCGGTCGGCGAACGGCGCTGCCTGGAGAGCCAGGTCATGGACTGGTCCGACGACGTCGCCTACTCCGTGCACGACCTCGAGGACGGCGTCGTCGGCGGCCTGGTCGACCTCCAGCACCTCCGCCACCCGGACGAACGGATGGCGGTCGCCGAGCTGGCGGCGCGGCACTACAGCGCGCTGGGACCGGCGGACCTCGAGCAGGTCTGGGCAGAGCTGCTGGACCACCCGTGGTGGCCGCGCGACCACGACGGGACGGCGGCTGCCCAGGTCGTCCTCAAGCGCTGCACGAGCACGCTGATCGGCCGCTTCTGCACGGCCGCCGAGGTGGCCACCCGGCAGCGGTCCGGGGACGGACCCCTGTGCCGGTACGACGCCGACCTCGTCGTCCCGGACCGGGAGGCCGCCGAGTGCGCGCTGCTCAAGGCCGTCGCCGCGCGATACGTCATGGCCCGACCCGAGGCAGCGTCGCTGCAGGCCCGGGAGCGGCAGGTGGTCGCCGAGCTGGTGCCGCTGCTGGCGGACCGGGCACCGGCCGAGCTTGAGCCTGCCTACGCCGAGTCGTGGCGTGCCGCAGCGGACGACGCGTCCCGCCTGCGGGTCGTCGTGGACCAGGTCGCGGGGCTGACCGACGCCGCAGCCTGGGCTGTGCACGGTCGGCTGACGGGCACCCCCGCGCCGTAGACTCCCTACGTGGCAGGCCGGATCCGTGACGACGACGTACGGGTCGTCCGCGAGCGCTCACCGATCGCCGACGTCGTCGTCGAGGCGGGTGTCGCCCTGCGCAGCGCGGGGGGCGGTCGCCTGAAGGGCCTGTGCCCCTTCCATGACGAGAAGTCGCCCTCCTTCAACGTCAACCCCGCCGTCGGCTACTACATGTGCTTCGGCTGCGGCGAGTCCGGCGATGTCATCAGCTTCGTCACCAAGCATGAGCAGCTGAGCTTCGTGGAGGCCATCGAGCACCTCGCCCGGCGCTATGGCGTCGAGCTCCACTACGAGCAGGGTGGCTCCGCGGTCGGCCGGACCGGCGGACAGCGGACCCGGCTCATCGCCGCCCACAAGGCAGCGCACGCGTTCTTCGAGGACAACCTGCGCTCACCCGAGGCCGCCGTGGGCCGACAGTTCCTGGCCGAGCGCGGCTTCGACCAGGCCGCGGCCGCGACGTACGGCGTAGGTTTCGCCCCGCAGGGGTGGGACCTGCTGGTCAACCACCTGCGGGCGCAGGGCTTCTCCACCGAGGAGCTGATCACGGGCGGGATCGCCAGCCAGGGTCGCAGCGGGGCGATCGACCGCTTCCGCTACCGGCTGGTCTGGCCCATCCGCGATATCAGCGGCGAGGTCATCGGGTTCGGGGCCCGCAAGCTGTCCACGGACCCCAAGGACGACAGCCCGAAGTACCTGAACAGCCCCGAGACCCCTCTCTACAAGAAGTCGAACGTCCTGTACGGCATCGACCTGGCCAAGAAGGAGATCGCCAAGCGTCGCCAGGCGGTCGTGGTCGAGGGCTACACGGACGTCATGGCGTGCCACCTGGCCGGGGTGCCGACGGCGGTCGCAACCTGCGGGACGGCGTTCGGCTCGGACCACATCGCGGTGATCCGCCGGCTGCTCATGGACCAGTCGGAGTTCCGCGGCGAGGTCGTCTTCACCTTCGACGGGGACGCAGCCGGGCAGAAGGCGGCGCTCAAGGCGTTCGGAGACGATCAGAGCTTCGTCACCCAGACCTTCATCGCGGTGAGCCCCGGGGGCATGGACCCCTGCGAGCTCCGCCTCGCGAAGGGGGACACCGCCGTCCGCGACCTGGTCGCGGCCCGGGTCCCGCTCGTCGAGTTCGCCGTGAAGGCCTCGATCGCCCGCTTCGACCTCGAGAGCGTCGAGGGCCGGGTGCAGGCCCTGGCCTCGGCGGCGCCGCTGGTCGCGAAGATCAAGGACAAGTCGCTGCGGCCGGAGTACGCCCGACGGCTCGCGGGCTGGCTTGGCATGGAGGTCGAGCCGGTGGTCGCCCGGGTCAGCGAGCTCTCCGGCGACCGCGGCGCCCCGCTGCAGCGCCGCGCGGTCGCCCCGACCTCCGATGCCACCCTGCTGCGGCTGGAGCGCGAGGCCCTCAAGCTCGCCGTGCAGGCGCCCACCACTGTGGCACCGATCTTCGACGCGCTCGACGACGACGTGCTGACCGACCCGGAGCTGCGACTCGCGCACCAGGCGGTACGCGCGGCCGGCGGGGTCTGCGGCGGGGTCGCGGGGGAGGCCTGGGTCGGCACGCTGCTCGAGGCCTGCGCCGACGACGCCGTCCGGGCGACCGTGCGGGCCCTGGCCGTCGAGGCGCCCCTCACCGACTGGGAGCTCGAGCGTTACGCCGAGGTCACCCTCACGCAGCTGCAGATGCACGCGGCGACGCGGCAGGTCGCCGAGCTCAAGGGCCGCCTGCAGCGCATGAACCCGGTCGACCAAGCAGAGTTGTACAGCCGCACCTACGCCGAACTCATCGGCCTGGAGACCACAGCCCGGGCGTTCCGGGAGCGGGGGATCAACGGCTTGTGATCCGCCGCCGAACCCCCGTCCCGGAGGCCGTCGCCGCCCTGCGGACCGACGAGCGCCGCGAGGCATGGGGCCTGACGCCCGACGGTACGCCGCTGGTCGCCACCGCCTCGGCCCTGTACGTCGGGCCGACCGTGCTCGCCTGGACCCAGGTCGAGAAGGTGTCCTGGGCGCCGCCGAGACTGGTGATCACCGAGGCATCCGAGGTCGAGGGGAGCGGTGCGGTCCGCACCTACGAGCTGGCGCAGGACGCCCACCTCGCGGAGGTCGTCCGGGCGCGGGTCACCTCCAGCATCGGCTGGTCGGACCGCCGGGCCCTCCTGCCGGCCGGGGCGGTGCGCCTGGTCGGGCGGCGCTCCCCGGACCGGGACGCCCTGGACTGGCAGCTCGTGTTCGAGGCGGGCACCGACCCGCACGACCCGCTCCTGCGGCTCCAAGCCGAGCGGCACGTCCAGGGGCTGCGCCGCACGATCGGCTGACCCGGGGACGCGCCCCCCACGGCGTACCGCATCCCGTGGGCGGTGTCAGCCGGCGAGGCGCTGGTGCGCGGGTGCCCGCAGCAGCGCGAGGACCGCCGCCTCGAGCGCGCCCTGGGTCGCCGGGTGTCCGGGGACGGCGTCCTGACCGAGCAGCCGTAGGTCGTGGGCCACGGTCTGGCCGGACTCGTACAGGTCGATGACCCGTGGGTCGATGTAGCTGGCCCGGCACGCCGCGGGCGTGTTGCCGAGGTAGTGAGACACCTCCTGTACGACCCGCGTCACGGCGCGCTTGCGGGCGGTGCGGGAGCCCGCGGCGTCGGTCGAGACGGCGAGGCCGACGGCGGCCAGGACGGTGGCGTTCCAGGTGCGGAAGTCCTTGGCGGTGAAGTCCCCACCGGACAGCAGCCGCAGGTGCTCGTTGATGTCGGCGCTCTTGACGTCGACCCAGCGACCACCGACCTTCCAGGCCAGCAACTCGGGGCCGCCGCCGCGCCGGCGCTTTAGCGCGCTGACGAGGACGGCGACCTCGGGCTCGACGATCTTCTGGACACGGTGCCGGCCGCTCTTGGCGGTGTAGTCGAAGGTGACGACCCCGCCGCGGCTGACGGTGACATGCTCCTTGAGCATCGTCGCCAGGCCGTAGGTGGGCAGCCTGGCGATACTGCCGGCGTACTGCTCGCTGCCGATGCGGAAGAAGCCTAGGTCGAGCAGCCGGACCGCCGCCGACAGGACCCGCTCCCGCTGCAGGCCGTCGGTCGCGAGGTCGGCAGCGACGTGCTCGCGTACGCCGGGCAGCACCTCGGCGAAGTCCAGGACGTGCTCGTGCTTGGCGAGGTCCCGAGTCGCTCGCCAGGCGTCGTGATACCGGTACTGCCTGCGGCCCGCGGCGTCCACGCCCGTCGCCTGGATGTGACCGTTGTCGATGGGGCAGATCCACACGTCGGTCCAGGCCGGTGGCAGCACAAGGCTGGAGATGCGTGAGAGGGTCGCCCCGTCGGTGACGGGGCGACCCTCGGCGTCGAGGTAGGTCGTGCGCGGGCCGCGGCCCGCGCGGGTGAGCCCGGGGGACGCGCAGCTCACCCGGCGCAGCCGCGGCACGGTCAGACCTCGGGCTCGAGGTGCATCGCGGACTCCTCGGCGGACTCACCGCCGAGGTCAGGCCCCACGTCGGACGCGACCATCTCCGGCGTCGCGTCTGCCCGGGCGCCCTCGTCGGGCTCGACGAGGCGACCGACGGCCGTGACACCTTCCTTAGCGGCCGGCAACCCGACCTGGCTGAGCACGTCGGGCTCCTCACGCTCCAGCCGCGCCGACAGCGGTTCGCCGTCGTGCATCTCGGCGTCCGTCGTACCGACGTCGTGCACGGCCAGCGCGGTGTCGTAGGGCGGCTCGTTCTGTTGGTCGGCCTCGGTGGAGGCCGACGGGCCCTCGTCCTCGAACGGGGTCGCGGCGCCGGGCTGGGTCACGGGGCTGCGACTACAGCGCCGGTTGCCGCCTCAATGGTCGCCTTAAAGGCTGCGAGCGCCTCCTCCACCTTCTTCTGCGGGTCGGCGAAGACCTTGGCGACGACGTCACCGAGGATTCCGGCGGGCGGATCGTAGTTCAGGGACACCTCCACGCCGGTCGTCTGGCCGTGGTCGTCGAAGCGGACGGCGCCGGAGTTCTTGACGTCCAGTCCCGAGCTGTCGACGCTCGCCCAGGCGATGCGGGTGTCCGTAACGTCCTCGACGATCCGGGCGTCCCACTCCACGCTCTTGCCGAGCGGGCCGTGGACCTTCCAGTGCGTGACGGCGGCGTCACCGGTGACCGGTGCGACGGACTCGACGTCCGGCATGATGGAGGGCAGGTTGGTCAGCCCCCGCCACCAGGCGTAGGCCGTGC
>JAYTHS010000435.1:0-3643 GCA_043732345.1 Frankiales bacterium
CCGTAGCCCTCGGTGAACTTGCCGATGTCCGAGGCGCCAGGGCCGTAGTTGATGACTCCGGTGAACAGCGGGGAGCCACCACCGCCAAACAGCGGGTCGTTGCAGTCGAAGGAGTAGATGCCGACCATCACGATGCCCTTGGCCTTGGCCTCTTCCATGGCGCCCTTGACGGTGGGGCAGTCGGTCGCGTCCAGCACGATGCCGTCGGCACCGGAGGCGATGGCCTGCCGGACCAGCCCGGGGGCGGAGGCCGGGTTGAGCTGCTCGTCGTACACCGTCGCGGACCAGCCGAGGGCCTTGGCGGCCTCCACGGCGGCGCCGACCGGTACCGACGAGCTGATCGAGGCCTGCCCGGAGCTGATGACGACAATCTTCTTGCCCTTGGCGGCGGGGCGGGCGGTGCCGGCGGGGGCGTGCAGCGGCGCGCTGCTGACCGGGGCTGCGCCGGTGGTGGTAGTGCCGGTCGCCGTCGGCGGCGTGGCCGCGTCGGTCGGGGTGGTGATCGCCGTCTTCGTAGACGACCCCGAGCACGCCGTGAGGGCGAGACAGGTGGCCGCGGTGGCGGCGGTGAGCAGGGATCGACGCGAGGTGAGCACGCGGAACATCGACATGGAACGCCCTTCGAGGTGTGGTGGCGGTCACCTTAGGGATGTCGGGGACGTTTCAGGCAGGGAAACGCTGACGGAACAGCCAAGATGGCCCGAAAGGACTACTCAGGTTCGTCGGTGTGAGCGTGAGAATCGTGACGAATCCGTGATGTTGGTCGGTGCGCGACGAAGATCGCCGTACCCGGCACGAGGCGTCCTCGCAGCGGCGACCACTGCCCCCATTCCTGGGTCCGGCCCGGTGGCCACTCCGGCTCGACGATGTCGTCGAGAACCAACCCTGCCCCCACCAGCTCCCGGACGCGGTCGCCGAAGGTCCGGTGATGCTCGACATAGCTGGCCAGCCCACCCGCGTCGATCTCGACGTATGGCGTGCGGTCGAAGTAGGACTGGGCCACTGTCAGGCCGGCCGGGCCGGGGTCGTCGGGGAAAGCCCAGCGCAGCGGGTGCGTGACGCTGAAGACCAGCCGGCCGCCCGGCCGCAGCACCCGGGCACACTCGCGCATCACCCCGGCGCTGTCGGCAACGAACGGGATCCCGCCGAACGCGCTCACGACCACGTCGTGCGACGCGTCGGCGAGCGGGAGCGCCTGCGCGTCGGCCTGCAGCAGCCAGCCGGCGGCCAGCCCGGTCGAGGCGTCGAGCAGCCGGGCGGTGCGCAGCTGGCCCATCGAGACGTCGAAGGCGGTGACGCGGGCCCCCTGGGAGGTGAGCCAGCGGGCGGCCTGCGCGGCGCCGCACCCGACCTCCAAAACGTCGAGCTCTGCCACGTCACCCAGCAGCCGGGCGTCGGCCTCACGCAGGCCCTCGGGGCACCACAGCAGGTCGGTGTCGCCCAGCACGTCCCCGTGCTCGGCGAGGTAGTCCGCGGCGTTGGCGTCCCACCAGCGGCGGTTGGCCCGGGCCGACTCCGACGGGCCCGCCTGCCGGTGCTCCACCGCACCCACCGGCTCGGGGACGGTGCCCAGGACGCCGTCCCAGTCGTGGGGTCGAGGTCGGTCGCTCATGCGCGTAGTCTTGCCCGCGCGTCTGCCCTTGTTGGGCCACGCCTCTCGAGGAGCCCATCGGGGGCCCTCACGATCCCCATCCCACCGGAGCATCTTCCTTGACCAGCACCCTCGACAGTCCCAGCACCCCCCAGGTCGCGATCAACGACATCGGGTCCGCTGAGGACTTCCTCGCCGCCATCGACGCGACGATCAAGTACTTCAACGACGGCGACATCGTCGAAGGCACCATCGTCAAGGTCGACCGCGACGAGGTCCTCCTGGACATCGGCTATAAGACCGAGGGCGTCATCCCCTCGCGGGAGCTGAGCATCAAGCACGACGTCGACCCCAACGAAGTCGTCGCGGTCGGCGACATCGTCGAGGCCCTCGTCCTGCAGAAGGAGGACAAGGAGGGGCGCCTGATCCTGTCCAAGAAGCGCGCGCAATACGAGCGGGCTTGGGGCGAGGTCGAGGCCAAGAAGGAGGCCGACGAGGTCATCAAGGGCATCGTCATCGAGGTCGTCAAGGGCGGCCTCATCCTGGACATCGGTCTGCGCGGCTTCCTGCCCGCCTCGCTGGTCGAGATGCGCCGGGTCCGCGACCTCCAGCCGTACGTCGGCAAGGAGCTCGAGGCCAAGATCATCGAGCTCGACAAGAACCGCAACAACGTCGTGCTGTCTCGTCGCCAGTGGCTCGAGGAGACGCAGAGCGAGGTCCGCAGCTCCTTCCTGTCGCAGCTGCAGAAGGGCCAGGTCCGCAGCGGCCAGGTCTCCTCCATCGTCAACTTCGGTGCCTTTGTCGACCTCGGTGGCGTCGATGGCCTCGTGCACGTCTCCGAGCTGTCCTGGAAGCACATCGACCACCCCTCCGAGGTCGTCGAGGTCGGCCAGGAGGTCACCGTCGAGGTGCTGGACGTCGACCTGGACCGCGAGCGCGTCTCACTGTCGCTCAAGGCGACGCAGGAGGACCCGTGGCAGCAGTTCGCCCGGACCCACCAGATCAACCAGGTCGTGCCCGGCAAGGTCACCAAGCTCGTCCCGTTCGGTGCGTTCGTGCGCGTCGACGAGGGCATCGAGGGCCTGGTCCACATCTCCGAGCTGGCCGAGCGCCACGTCGAGATCCCCGAGCAGGTCGTCAACGTCGGTGACGAGCTGCTCGTCAAGGTCATCGACATCGACCTCGAGCGGCGCCGCATCAGCCTGTCGTTGAAGCAGGCCAACGAGGGCGTCGGCGGCGAGGAGACCTTCGACCCGGCGCAGTACGGCATGGCGGCCTCCTACGACGACACCGGCAACTACATCTACCCGGAGGGCTTCGACGCCTCCACCGGGGAGTGGCTACCGGGCTTCGAGGACCAGCAGGCGGTCTGGGAGAAGCAGTACGCCGACGCGCAGAAGCGCTTCCAGGCCCACCAGGCGCAGGTCACCCGGATGGCGGCGGCTGACGCCGAGGCCGCGGTCCCGACGACCTACTCCTCGGCCACGGGCGAGGAGGGCGAGCCCGCCGAGGGCGAGGTGGGCGAGCCCGCCGCTGCGCGTCCGGCCCCGACCGCCACCCCCTCTGGCGGCACGCTGGCCAGCGACGAGGCCCTGCAGGCCCTGCGCGACAAGCTCTCGGGCAGCGGCGCGTAGCCCCAGAACGTCCACAGCACGTCCCCGACGGCCCCGCCCCCTTCCGGAGGCGGGGCTGTCGGCGTTCCCGGCCCGTGTGGTCGCGCGATGTTCGCCCCGTTGCGGCGGTGCGGGGGCCCAGTGCGGGTGCACCCGGGGCGGGCGGGTGTCCTGGGCCACCTCCTCGCTCCCGCCCCACCCACTTTGATCATGGACGCCCGACCATGATCAAAGTGGGCGCAGGTGGCCCGTAGCTGGCACTGCAGGCTCACGATGATCAGGGGGAGCGGCTCAGCAGCAGGGCCCGCACCTCGGCGACGACGTGCTCCGGTCGCAACAGGATGTCCTCGGTGGTGAAACGCACCGTCACCCACCCGAGGGCCAGCAGCATCCGGTCGCGGGCCCGGTCGCGTTACTGCTGGGTCTTGCTCCCGTGGTG
>JAYTHS010000436.1:0-3632 GCA_043732345.1 Frankiales bacterium
GCGTCGTGGGGCGACCGGTCAAGCTCGCCCTGACCCGTCGGATGCTGTTCTCCCTTACCGGCTACCGGACCCCGACGGTGCAGCGGGTCGCCCTCGGTGCGACCCGGGAAGGCGACCTGCTGGCGACGGCGCACGAGGCCTGGGAGCAGAGCTCCACCGTCTACGAGTTCGCCGAGGGGTCCACCTGCGCGACCCGGCTGATGTACGCCTCCGCCAGCCGCTCCACCGGGAACCGGCTGGTCCGGCTCGACGTCCCGACCCCCCGCTGGATGCGGGCCCCCGGCGAGGCGCCCGGCATGTTCGCCCTGGAGTCCGCCATGGACGAGCTCGCCGTCGAGCTCGGCATGGACCCCGTCGAGCTGCGCGTCCGCAACGACGTGCAGGTCGACCCCGACAGCGGCCTGCCGTTCAGCAGCCGCCACTTGGTGGAGTGCCTGCGGCGGGGCGCCGCCGGGTTCGACTGGGCCAGCCGGGACCCGCGGCCCGGGATCCGGCGGGAGGGGCGCTGGCTGCTCGGCACCGGGGTCGCCTCCGCCACCTACCCCGTCTACGTCGGCGCCTCGAAGGCCCGGGCGACGGCCACCCCCGACGGTTGCTTCCTCGTCGAGGTCGCCGCCGCCGACATCGGGACGGGCGCCCGGACCGTGCTCACCCAGATCGCGGCGGGCGCCCTCGGGGTCGAGCCCGGGCAGGTCGAGGTACGCCTCGGTGACAGCGCGCTGCCCGACGCCCCCGGTGCGGGTGGCTCGGCGGGCACCGCCTCGTGGGGCTGGGCCGTCGACAAGGCCTGCCGTGAGCTGCGCGGTCGGCTCGTCGACGGGGTTCCGGACGACGGGGTCGTCGTCGACGTCGACACCGTCGAGGACGTCGCCGCCCAGGCCAGCCTGTCGCGGCACTCCTTCGGGGCGCACTTCGCCGCCGTGGCGGTCGACCTCGCCTCCGGTGAGGTCCGCGTCCGGCGGATGCTGGGGGTGTTCGCCGTCGGTCGGGTCCTCAACCCGCAGACCGCCCGCTCCCAGCTGCTCGGCGGCATGAGCATGGGCCTGTCGATGGCCCTGCACGAGCACGGCCAGCTCGACCTGCGGCACGGCGACTACGCCAACAGCGACCTCGGCAGCTACCACGTGGCCAGCCACGCCGACGTCACCGACCTCGACGTGCAGTGCATCGAGGAGGTCGACGCCGAGTTGAACCCGATGGGCGGCAAGGGCATCGGCGAGATCGGCATCGTCGGTACGGCGGCCGCGATCACCAACGCGGTGTGGCACGCCACCGGCGTGCGGGTCCGGTCGCTGCCCGCCACGCCCGACAAGCTGCTGGCCGAGCTTCCTGCCCTGTAGGGGAACATCGCTCCCGCTGCGGCTGCACCTCGGCCGTCGCCCGGGGGTGGACGTCACGTCCTGACGCGGCCCGGGCCGGCCGCCGTACCGTGGGGGGTCGCCTTCTCCGCCCACCCCAAGGAGCTCTGCATGCAGCCCGACCCCGCCGGCCTCACCTTCGAGGACCTGGCGTTGCGGCCCGAACTGCTCGGTGCCCTGACGGCCTTGGGCTACGAGGAGCCGACCCCGATCCAGGCGCAGGCGATCCCGCCGCTGCTCGAGGGCCGCGACCTGGTGGGCCAGGCCGCCACCGGCACCGGCAAGACCGCGGCGTTCGCGCTGCCGCTGCTGCAGTCGCTCACGCCCGGCGGCAAGGGCAGCGCACCGCGCGCCCTGGTGCTCGCGCCGACCCGCGAGCTCGCGATCCAGGTCGCCGAGGCCGTCACGACGTACGGCCGTCCGATCGGCGCCCGCGTCCTGGCCGTGTACGGCGGGCAGCCCATCGGCGGGCAGCTGCGGGCGCTGGAGCGCGGGGTCGACGTCGTGGTGGCGACCCCGGGCCGGGCGCTGGACCACCTCAAGCGCGGCACGCTGGTCCTCGACGACCTGCAGGTCGTCGTGCTGGACGAGGCCGACGAGATGTTCGACATGGGCTTCGCCGACGAGCTCGAGGCGATCCTGTCGCAGTGCCCCAGCGACCGGCAGACCGTGCTGTTCAGCGCAACGATGCCGAGCAAGATCGACCGGATGGCGCGCAAGCACCTGCGCGACCCGGTGCGGATTGCCATCGAGCGGCCGGTGCTCGCAGCCGGTGACGCGCCCCTGGTCCGGCACCTCGCCCACCTCGTCGCGAGGTTCCACAAGCCGGCGGCGCTGGCACGGGTGCTGGACATGGAGTCACCCGCCGCCGCGATCATCTTCTGCCGCACCCGCGAGGAGGTCGACGAGCTCAGCGAGGCCCTGAACGCGCGGGGCTACCGGGCCGAGCCGCTGCACGGCGGCATGAGCCAGGAGCAGCGCGACCGGGTCATGAACCGGCTGCGGGGCGGGACGGCCGACCTGCTGGTGGCCACCGACGTGGCGGCCCGCGGGCTGGACGTCGACCACCTCACCCACGTCGTCAACTACAACGTGCCCGCGGCGCCCGAGTCCTTCGTCCACCGGACCGGCCGGGTCGGGCGGGCCGGGCGGGAGGGTGTCGCGATCACGCTGGTCGAGCCCCGCGAGCAGGGCCTGCTGCAGGCCATCGAGCGGGTGACCCGGCAGCGCCTGCCGCTGGTGCCGCTGCCCACCGTCGCGGATCTGCGGGCCCGCCGGCTCGCGAGCACCCAGGACGCCCTCGTCGAGGTCCTCGACGGCCACGACCTCGACGAGGTGCGCGGCATCATCGGCACCCTGACCGAGCAGTACGACGCGACGCAGGTCGCCCTGGCCGCGGCCCTGCTGGCCCACCGGGCGTCGCACCCGCAGGTCGAGCTGCAGGAAATCCCCACCGTCACCGCCACGACGAGGCCGGCGACGTCGAGCCGTCCGGACCGACCGGCCCGACCGGACCGCGCCCCCGCCTGGAAGAAGGACGACCGCCCGGATCGCCCGGCCACCGGTGCCCCGTGGTCACCGCCCGAGACGGGCGGCGCGAAGCGTCGGGCCCCGCGCAGCAGCGCCCCGATGGGCCGGGTCTACATCGGTGCTGGCAAGGCGGCGGGTGTGCGTCCACAGGACCTCGTCGGGGCGATCGCCAACGAGTCGGACGTGCCGGGCAAGGCCATCGGGTCCATCGAGATCACCGAGCGGTTCTCGGTCGTCGAGGTCCCCCTGGCCCAGCTCGACGATGTCATCGCCGCGTTGCGCAACAGCGTGATCAAGGGACGCAAAGCGCTTGTGCGGCGCGACCGCGACAGCTAGATGCGTTCGCCCGACGTCGTCGGGACGGGCGAACGGATCACTCCACTAGTCCGCCGGCCTTTGCAAGACGGACGTACGGTTTGCTAAGTTGACCCGGTGCCCAAAGTCTCGGACGACGCGCTCGCTGCCCGGCGCGTGCAGATCCTGGCCGCTGCCCGTCGCGCCTTCGCCCGGCACGGCTACGAGGGCGCCACCGTCAAGGTCCTGGAGGCCGAGACCGGCCTGAGCCGGGGAGCGATCTTCCACCACTTCCGCGACAAGGACGCGCTGTTCCTCGCGCTCGCCGAGGACGACGCCGCCCAGATGGCCGAGACGGTCAATGCCTACGGGCTGGTCCAGGTGATGCGCGACCTGCAGGACCGTGACGCCGGCTGGCTCGGCGTCCAGCTCGAGATCCGGCGGCGCCTG
>JAYTHS010000437.1:0-11613 GCA_043732345.1 Frankiales bacterium
CACGAGCGATCGGCGCTCCGTCAAGCAGCCACGGACGTCGGCGCGTCGACGGTGGTCTGCTTCTTCGATCTCCCGCGAGACGAGCAACGCAAGCGCCTGGACTGGCGCTTGACCGAAGCGCCTCAGGACACCTGGCCGATCTCAAACGAGGAGTTGGACCGGTGGGCACAGCAGTTCGACGTACCGACGCCTGGGGAGATCGACGGCAGCGAACCCATCGAGGATCCGCCGGTGCGCTTCAGGTCCTGGCAGGACTGGATCTCGGACCGCTGGCCACCAGCGCTTGAGTAGCTCTTCGGTACACAGTCTGCCGCCTGCTCAAACGACCGCCTGCGTCGCGGCAGAAGCGGACGTTGTCTGGATCGCCGTTATTCTGTTCCGGACTCACCTGGTCAAGCTGACTCGCAGACGCAGAGTTCGAGGGCGAAGTCCCACATGGCGACAGTCGGGGTCAAGTTCTTGAGGGCGGTCCCGGCGCGGGTGCTCCGTTCCTTGAGGACCTGGCCGAGCGTCTCGGAGAGGCTTTCATCCCCGGCGGTCCGCCGTACCTGCAGTAGGGCCCGGACCTGCGCCCAGCTGGCGTGTTCCCCGTCGAGGTAGGCCCCGCCGAAGGCGTCACCGTCGAGGACGGCGACCGGGTCTGACGACCACGTGCCGGGGGTGAGCTCAGCGCGGAGCGTTGTTCCGCCGGTAAGCCCCTCGACGGTGACGGTCATATCGCCTAGCGCGGGCAGGCTCCGCCATGCTGACGGCGAGCCGGCGTAGGGCTGCTCCCCGCTGATCAGTTCGAGGAGCCGGACGGCGAGGGTCTTGCCTATTCCGTTCCGTCCCTCGACCAGGCACAGCGCGATGTCCGGAATCTCGGGGATGACCTTGATGCCGTCGGCGTGCGGGGCGTCGAAGAGAAACCGCATTAGCCCGGAAAGCCGTCGAGGAGCCTGTTGAAGACGGTGTGCGGCAGCGCCGCTTCGGGGTCGTCGGACAGGAGCGCGGCCACGACGGCCCCAATCGCGTCCGCGGCGATCGCGGGAGGGACTGCGGCGACCGCGGCGCGCAGGTCGGGGCGGGCATCAAGGACGAGGCGCAGCGCAGGCAGCAGCCCGTCGCGTTCCTCGGTCGTGAACGACCAGCGGCCGTGGGCTGTCGGTCCGGTGATGGCCCCTCCCAGGCCTGAAGCTCGGAGAATACCGGTCGTCGTGCAGCCCGGGCCAGCGTCCGCGCTTCGCCCCGCGTCCGCCCGACGGAGGCGGCGCTGGTTGCACACGTTCGTGACTTCCTCCGCCGCGTCACACGCCCTCATCATGATCGACGGCTCAGCGGTCGCCGCCTCTGGCTTCGGAGGTCCGCTCATCGGCGGTTGCGATCGTGCGCTCATCAAGCATGAGGGGACGCGTGAGGTTCTCCGCGCGTATCGGTGATGACATTGGCTCCTCATGAGTCATCGGTCGCAGCCGGGGGCGAGGGGGAGCGCCTGAGGTAGTGCAATCAACGATGCATCAGGAGGTCGTGGTGCGCAGGCTCGACGTGTCGGCTGTGGAGAGCCGGGTGGTGCGCAGCTCGCCGCACCATGTGACGGCGGGCGCCTGCCCTGACCTCGACGGCGCCTCCCGTCTGCGACGGGGGTTTCGACGCGCCTAGAGTCAGCGGCCGACCACCTGGCCGCTGACGCGACCAAGCCCTCCTGTGGATCACGGAACAAGGTATCGCCATTGGTCCCCAGGCACGGCCGCAGCGCGGCCGTGCCTGGGTTCCCATGGCACGCGACCGCGGGTCGCTGAGTACCTGTATCGCCCGAGCGCGGGCTCGCAGCACGTCAAGGTGACGCGGCGCGGTGACGGCGGGGAAAAAATCCAAGATCTTTTGTCACCGCTGGGGGTTGGACCACACCTACCTAGAGGTGAGGGTGAGGGACCGGACTCGCCCGTGGTGACGGGACGTGACGTTGACGAGCGACCCAGGCAGCTTGCTGAGGGAGCAGGTGGGCCAAGACGAACAGGTCGGGCGGGGGTTGAGGGAGGGGAGCAAGCCCAAGTCGTTACCGTTCGACTCATCCGGCGCGCGCACTGATGTCCGACAGAGATCGACCGGGGGCCACAGCAGCCGTCCAGCAAAGTCGCCGACAGCTGATCGTCCCAACCGCCAGCTCTCGGCGTCGCGACTCTCTTCGTTCGAATCTCGAACTGGCCTCCCTCGCTCCTGCAGAACGTCTGCCGAGGCGCTCAAGGTCACAAGCAAGTCTCACGCCCGTAGCCAGAACTCCTGGCATAGGGACCGGTAGGTCCCGTACTTCGCTACGATGTAGGGCTTCTGGTGCGTGTCGGTTGCCTGAGAGTGCTCCCGGCATTCGAAGGTCGTGCGCAGCCCCTCGAGCCGTCCGGGGACGAGGTGGCCGTAGAGGTCCACGGTGTGCGAGATCTGGCTGTGTCCCAGGACGAACTTGAGCTCGGCGAGCTCGGCGAGCTCAGCGCCAGACTGCGCAAGCAGCAGGCTCGCGGCGGTATGGCGCACGTTGTGAAGAGTGCGGTCCTCTACGTCACTGCAGGTCCGGGGGGTCGAACGTCCATAACAGGTAGTGGCCAACTCGACAGGCCGCACTCGCAGCTCGGTCGCCCACGTCTTGGTCGACATGGATGACACCATGGCCAGGTGTACGACGATCTGACACGACTGGTAAGGCGGGGCGGGGTCGTGATCTTGAGCGGCGCAGGCATCTCAACTGAGTCCGGCATACCCGATTATCGCGGCGCTACCGGGATTGCCGCCCATGGCGGTTCGGTTGGGATAGTCAGGGAACCTGTTGGACTTTCGACCGAGTCGGGCATCCCCGACTACCGTGGCCCGACGGGGGCGGCGCGTCCCGCGACCCCGATGACCTACCAGGTGTTCACCGGGTCGCCCGAGGCCCGCCAGCGCTATTGGGCCCGCAGCCACGTCGGCTGGCACCGGATGGCCCGGGCGCGGCCGAACGCCGGCCACGAGGCTGTCGCCGACCTGCAAGATGCCAGGCTCGTGTCGGGGATCATCACGCAGAACGTCGACGGCCTGCACACCGCCGCGGGCGCCAGCGATGTCCTCGAGCTGCACGGGGCCCTGGCCAGGGTGATCTGCCTGGGCTGCCGTGAGCTCACGTCGCGACAGGAGCTGGACGCCCGCCTCGTCGCGGCGAACCCTGGCTTCGCCCCGGCTGCCGAGCAGCCCGAGAGCCGACCGGACGGCGATGTCGACCTGGATGACGTGTCCAGCTTCACCGTCGTCGACTGCGCGAGCTGTGATGGGGTGCTGAAGCCAGATGTCGTGTTCTTCGGCGAGAGCGTGCCACGCGACCGCGTGGACCGGTGCTTCGCGCTGCTGGAGCAGTCGTCGGCCCTGCTCGTGCTGGGCTCCTCCTTGACGGTGATGAGTGGCTACCGTTTCGTGCTGCGCGCGGCCAGGGTCGGGATCCCCGTCGCCCTGGTCAACCAGGGTCCGACTCGCGGGGACGCCCAAGTGTCGGTGCGCGTCGACGGTCCGCTGGGCGCGGTGCTCACTGCGCTGCGGGACCGGCTGGTCGGCTCGGCGGTGAGCGCGCCCCCCTGACCTGGCTCGAGCCGCGGGGCTCGCCACGTCGTGTCCGGCGCAGCCCACCGGGTGGCCAAGCCGTGTCCGGTGGCTCCTGCGGGGCTGGCTAGGGTCGTCGGCATGACCGTGCGCGCCTCAATTCTGACCGAGACGGGCGCCCCGCTGCGCGTCGTCGACCTCGAACTCCCCGAGCCCGGCCCGGGCCAGGTACGCGTGCGCATCGCCGCGACCGGCGTGTGCCACAGCGACCTGTCGCTCGCCCGGGGGACGCTTCGACAGTTGACCCCCGCCGTCCTGGGTCACGAGGCTGCGGGCACCGTCGTGTCCGTCGGCGAAGGCGTGACCACCTGCGCTGTCGGGGACCGGGTAGTCCTGTGCTGGGCGCCTCCGTGTGGAGCGTGCTGGTTCTGCGAGGCCGGCGAGCCGTGGCTTTGCGAGCGCTCCAGCGACGCCGCCGGTGCGCCGTACGCCGCCTTCGAGGGCAGCGACATCTATCCGGGGTTGTCGACCGGTGGGTTCGCGCAGGAGACTGTCGTGGCTGCTGCCGCTGTGCTGCCCGTCCCCGACGGGGTCCCGCTGGAGCACGCCGCGCTCGTCGGCTGCGCGGTCATGACAGGCGTTGGCGCGGTCCTCGAGACCGCGCGGGTACGGGCCGGCGAGAGCGTCCTGGTGGTCGGCCTCGGCGGCGTCGGCCTGTCCGTCGTCCAGGGCGCCCGGCTCGTCGGGGCCTCGCAGGTCATCGTCGTCGACCGCTCCCCCGACAAGCTCGGGCTCGCCCGCACGATGGGGGCCACCGACGTGCTGGAGGCCGGTGGCGCGCTGGCCAAGCAGGTCCGAGCGCTCACCGACGGTCGCGGCGTAGACCACGCCTTCGACTGCGTGGGCCTTGCCCAGACCATCCGGGACAGCTGGTCCTCCACCCGCCGCGGCGGGCACACGACCATCGTCGGGATCGGCAGCAAGGAGCAGCAGGTCACGTTCTCGGCCCTCGAGCTGTTCCACTTCGCCCGCACCCTCAGCGGGTGCGTGTACGGCGGAGCCGACCCGCGAGTCCTGATGCCTCGGATCCTCGAGCACGCGGCAGCCGGGGAGCTCGACCTTGCAGCCCTGATCTCCGGCACGACCGACCTCGATGGCATCGACAAGGCCTTCACCGACATGGAGGCAGGCATCGGGGTGCGCTTCCTCGTCGTCCCGTAGTCGTCCCGCAGTCGTCCCGCAGTCGTCCCGTCGTGACGGTGGGCGGTGCCCGCCGGGGTGTCGCTGTCCGAAGCGGGGCTGGTGACACCTGTGTCGCCAGGCCGTGTCGTCAGAGGCCGTGTCGTCAAGCCGTGTCGTCACCCCGCGGCCAGTGTCAGAACGGTGGGGCCTCCGGCCACAGCGGTGGCGGTGCCGGCGGGACGGTCCACCCGTCGGGGCCGAGCCAGCGGCCGTCCGTGAGCTGCAGGACGTGGCCGTGGTGGAGCTGGTCGTAACTGGTGGTGCAGAGCCAGACGCTGTCGTCGTGTCTCGTCACCCGGTCTCGGCCCAGGGAGTCGCGTGGTGGACCTCTGTCTGGGTCAGGATGTCGGGGCCTCGGCTGCACCCAGCCGCCTGGCAGCGCCGGCCGGTCTCGAGCGCCTTGGCGGAGCGCTCGGCCGCCGTCGCGGTGCGGCCGGTGTGGCTTTGGTGCAGCTGTTTGCCACCGAGGCTGAGCAGGAGGCGGGTGAGGCGGCTGTCGCAGCCCAGCCGGTCGACGGCTCACCGGCAGCCCTGAACCGCTCGCCGCGACAGCGGGCAGGCTCCCCCGTGCAGCGTGTCGAGTCCGACGGTCACCTGGAGGTGGGCGGTGGCCTTGCCGGCCGTGCCCGCCAGGCCGTGGTCGAGAGACCGTCCCAGCAGGTTGCTGAAGGCGTCGTGCATCCGCTGCCGGCGACTGCGCGGGACGGCACAGTCCGACAGTGATGCCGCCGTCGAGTGGAGGTCGCCGGGAGGGTCGGCGACGGTCGGACCGGCCTCCCGATCGCCAACATCACCTCGTACGGGTCTGCGGTGAATGCCTGCCGGTGGGGGCCCGAGGCAGCCCTCGTGGGCCGGATCGTGGGGGTCGAGTCCCTGTGCCCGCAGCTGCTGGGCGGCGATCGTGTCGTCCGGGTTGCGGTCGTCCCGGGCTGCCTCGGAATACAGCAGCACGAATAGTCGCTCTCCGGCGAGCAGGTCCAGGTCGCCCCGGAGGTGCCAGCCACTGCCGTCGAGGTTGCGCGTCAGCAACAGGCACCGGTCCCGGTGGGCCCGGTCGCCACGGTCCTGCAGCTGTTGGGGCAGCAGGGCGTCCATGAGCAGACCCACCGCCCCTGGCAGCGCCACCGCCGGCACCTGGCGCGCCAGCACCAGCAGCCCACGCTCGAGTCGCTCCTTGCCGGACCCAGCGCCGTCCGCCACCGTCTGTAGCTCGTCGACGAAGGAGACGACGCGTGGGTCGTGCTGTCGCTCCCCGTCCGGCCCGACGAGGTCAGGCATTCCCCCGACGGCCTGCAGGGCGAGCTGCCGGACGCCGTCGACGATGACCGCCTGGAGCACAGCCTCCTGGGGCTGTCCGTCGACGAGCCCATTGGGACGGTCCAAGAACCGGGACACCTTGGCCATGGCCGTCTGCAGCACCCGGGCGGCGCCGAGGGTGATCTGTCCGGAGCCCAGCGCTGCGCGTACCTGCGGGATCCGCTCCAGCCGCCGGGTCAGGACCACGTCGCCCCGCGGGAGGTCCAGGTCCAGACGCGCGACCCAGCTGCTCGTCGACGTCGCGCCGTCCAGGTCGTGCAGGGCTCGCCGGTCGACGTCGGCGAGTCGGTCTAAGCCAGCGAGCCGGAGATCCAGGCCGGCCAGCAGCACCGCGCGAGCATCCGCCAGCGCCTGCGCCCCCGGCTGCGCGCCGAGCTCCTGCGCTCGAAGCTCCCGGACGGCGGCCTGCAGCCGCGCCACGACCGGCGAGACCGGCACGACCTCCGAGACCAGCCCCAGGCCAGCACTGTTGCCCAGCCCGGTCACCCCTGGTGTCGCCCAGCGCACCGGCTCCTCGCGCCGCTCGGGTTCCAGGAGCTCGTCCCACTCCGACGGGTCGGGGGCGTCCCAGAACAACGGACGCGATGACCAGGCACCGACGGCCAGCATCGTCATGAGCACCTCCCCTTCCATGACTTTATCGATCACGCGTACGTCTGTTAAGCGATTGCCGGCACACATGATGCGAGGCCAGCCCTTATCGCAAAGGCGAGCGCGAGAGCGTCAGGAGGGTGCGTCATGGCCCGCACAAGAGGCTGCTGTTGCCTGGCCGGGCCCGCCTAGCCCCGCCCTGCCCCGCCCGGCCCAGCCCCGCCGTGCCCCGCCAAGCCCCGCCCAGGCACTCCTGGCCGACGGCCGACGAGCAGAACCGTGGACTTCCTCCGGAAGACCGCGCTGAACCGCATCTCGTCCACCTGCAGCCCGTCGAAGCTGAAGGACGTGCTTCCCGTGGCCACGCTCGCGATGTCGTGGCCGAACGCGTCGTGCGCCCCGCCATCGCACACGACCCGACCCACCTCGCGACCGGAAGGCGTCACCGCGCTCACCTCGAGGGGTCCGTCGCCGAAGCTGGTGCAGCGCACCAGCACCCTGATCGGTCTGCCTTACAGGAAGAAGCCGTACGCGAAGCCGCCCCCCGACTGGTGCCCGCTGGTCGTTCCGCCCCGGACGTAGCCCGCAGGGACCGGGATGGTTGGCAGGAGCACCTCGGGCTGGACCGGCTGCGCGTTGACGTCGTACGCCGGGGGGCTGCCAGCACGGACCCATCTGCCGGACGAATCACCTGCGCTGAGCTCGACCGGCTGGGCCACTCCCGAGAGCTGCTCGACGAACGGGCCGACGAGCTCGATGCCGGCGGGGACCGGACGCGGCCCCTGCAGCGCCCGCAGCCCGACGGCGTCCACCTCCGGCGCCGGTAGCAGGAACACCACAGGTAGGCCGTCCGCTGCAGGGCCTGCCCCCGGCCACGGACGAGGTCCGCGAACTGCTCCTGGTCCGTCACGCCTTTCAGACCCCTGGACCCCTCGTACGGTTGCCTCGTCACACGCTGGCGCGTGTAGACAGGACGCATGTCGATGCTCCCCGTCCGCAACCGCCTCGGCTACGGCGCGATGCAGCTCGCTGGCCCAGGCGTCTTCGGCCCGCCGAAGGACCGCGACGAGACGCTGAAGGTCCTGCGCCGCGCGGTCGAGCTCGGCGTCGACCACCTCGACACCGCGCAGTACTACGGCCCCGACGTCGTCAACGAGCTGCTCAGGGAGGCCCTCTACCCGTACGACGGCCTGAGCCTGGTCAGCAAGGTAGGCGCCCGCCGCGACGAGACGGGCGCCTGGCTGCCTTGGGACTCCCCCGCCGACCTGCGCCAGGGCATCGAGGACAACCTGCGCAGCCTCGGCGTCGAGCAGCTCGCCGCCGTCAACCTGCGCGTCATGACGGACCTGCACGACGACCAGGTCAGCGCGATGGTCCAGGCCCGGGACGACGGCCTGATCGCCGGTGTCGGCCTCTCCAACGTCACCCATGACCAGCTGCTCCGGGTCCTCGCCATCACCGACGTCGTCTGCGTCCAGAACCCCTACAACCTCGTCGACCGCTCGTCGCAGCCGGTGCTGGACGAGTGCATCGCCCGCGGCATCTCGTTCGTACCGTTCTTCCCACTGGGCAGCGGTTTTGGGGTCGACGACGTCCGCGGGCTGCCCGCCCTGCACGCGGTCGCGGAGCGCCTCGGAGCGACGCCGTCGCAGGTCGCCCTCGCCTGGCTGCTCGACCTCGCCCCCTGCGTCCTGCTCATCCCGGGCACGTCCTCGGTCGCTCACCTCGAGGAGAACGTCGCGGCCGCCGAGGTCGTCCTGGACGACGCAGCCCGCGAACAACTCGCTCGCCCCTGACAGAGCACTCCTGGTACGACGTTCAGGTACACATCTCAGGTCACCGAGGTCCAGGGCCTCCGCGAGCTGCACGACGTCGTCGTCGAAGTGCTTGCCCAGGACCACGTCGGGCTGCCCGCAGACCCCTTCGGCGAGCTCGTCCCCGGACTACACCCGGCCGAGGACGACCCGTCGCCCAGCACCTTCTGGACGGGCGGGTGGACAGGCGCGTGGTGGCCGCCGGGAGCATCTCGCTACCGCAGCGGGAGAACGTCGACGTCGCCGACGTCGGGGTCTCAGTCCGACCCGGCGCGCGCGGCGCGGGGATCGGGCGCGAAATGCTCGAACACCTGCTCGACCAGGTGCGGCTGGAGGGCCGGAAGATCGTCCACGGTCAAGTCGCGAGCCCCTGGAACGACACCACCCCGACACCCGGCGAGCGGCTCCTCAGCAGCCCGGGCGGGCGCCCCCAGCTGCACGAGGCCCTCAGGCTGCTCGACCTCGACGCCCTAGGCCCGGGAGCCAGCCCGAGGCCCCTCCCGGACGGCTACCGCCTCGAGCAGTGGGTCGACGTAGCGCCCCAGGACCTGGTCGCGGGACTGGCCCACCTGTCGGAGCGGATGTCGACGGACTCCCCGCAGGGCGACCTCACCCTGGAGCCCGAGGTCTGGGACACCGCCCGATACCGCGCCTCCGAGGTCGCAGAGCAGGCCCGCAACCGCCTGCGCTCGGCGACGGCGGTGGTCCACGAGGCAAGCGGCACCGTTGCCGGGTTGACCGACCTCAGGGTCAACCGGGGCCGCCAGGAGGTGGCCTACCAGTGGGACACCATCGTCGACCGAAACCACCGCGGGCACGGGCTGGGCCTGGTCATCAAGGCTCACAACCTCGCTCTGCTCCGCGAGGCCCCCCCGGGTGTCCGGTGGGTCAACACCTGGAACGCCCTGAGCAACACGCACAAGGTAGCGGTTAACGACACCGGCTCGGCTTCGTCCCCGTCGAGCGCTGGAGCGAGTGGGAGCTGCGGCTCTGAGCGAGGGTCAGGCGGGAACGGCCACCACGTGGGCACCGACGACCATCGAGCGGTAGCTCTCGATGATGGCCATGAACTCGGCGTGCTCGGGCTGCGGTACGCCGACGTGGAAGAGCGTGGCCGCGATCTCGCCGGCCACGATGTCGAACTCCTCCTCGCACACCGACAGGTGGGCGTGGGACTCGTACATGTCACGCCCTGGGTAGCAAGCCGGACCACCGGTCTGCTCGATCGACCAGGCGGTGACGAGGAACTTGAAGCCGGCGTGCCCCATGCCGGCGTGGAAGGCGGCCACGTGCGGGTTGCGGTTGGCGGAGGCGTTGTCGTAGAGCCGGTCGGCAAGGCAGTCGACGGCGCCGGCGATGCCGTAGGTGCCGCCGAGGCGCTCGTAGAGGGAGGGGGTGCTCGCGTCGGTCATGTCGCTCCTGGGTCAAGAGGTGGGCTGACCCGGGGCGCCGCCCCGGTGTGATGCACACAACATCTACGCAGGGTCGGCGTCAAGGCTGGGATCCTGCCGACGTGACCGACGAGACCGACGAGACCGACATGACCGACGAGACCGCCGTGGCGACTGAGGCCGAGCTGCGCGCGCTGGTCGGCGAGCCGGTCGACCGTGTTCGCGACAAGGTGCGCACGCGGCTGCACCCGATGGACCGATTGTTCCTGTCTGCCAGCCCCTTCTGGTTGCTGGCCACGTCCAGCCCCGACGGCGCCAACGTGTCCCCCAAGGGCGATCCGGCTGGGTCGGTCCTCGTCGTCGACGACACGACGCTGGTCCTGCCGGACCGGCCCGGCAACAAGCGCCTCGACGGCTACCTCGACGTGCTGCGGCAGCCCGCCGTCGGGCTGCTGTTCGTCGTACCCGGACGGGGGGACACGCTGCGCGTCAACGGCGATGCGCGCATCGTGCGCGAGGGGCCGTTCTTCGACACCCTCGTCGTGCAGGGCAAGCGGCCGTCACTCGCGCTCGTCGTCGACGTGCGCGAGGTCTTCTTCCACTGCAGCAAGGCGTTCCTGCGCTCAGGCTTGTGGGACCCGTCAACGTGGGACCCGGAGGCCGTCCCGAGCAGGGCGCAGATCGCCCACGCCGTCGAGCGACCAGACGACAGTGCTGAGGCGATCGCGGCCTACTACGGCCCCGGCTACGGCACCGACCTCTACTGACCCTGGAGCCTTGCCTGCAGCCGCTCGCGCACGGTCGGCCACTCCTCCGCCAGCACGCTGAAGACGACCGTGTCGCGGAAGGTGCCGTCCTCGCGCCGACGCTCGCGCCGCAGCACGCCCTCCCTGACCGCCCCGAGCTTGACGATCGCGGACTGCGACCGGGTGTTGAGCAGGTCGGTCTGGATCTTGACCCGACCGAAGCCGCACCCGTCGAAGCAGTGCTGCAGCAGCAGCAGCTTGCACTCGGGGTTGACGACCGTCCCCCACCAGCTCGGGCCGTAGAGCGTCGACCCGACGTGGACGCTCTCGTTGACCAGGTCGGCCTCCAACAGCGAGGTGGTCCCGACCAGGGTGCCTGCAGACCCGAGCGGACCGTCGACGGCGAGGCGTACGGCGTAGGCGAGCCGCCCGCTCCCCCGCCCGTCGAGCTCGCCCTGCTGCGCGAGGAACCGCTCGCGTCCCACGGCCAGCCCGTCCTCGGAGCCGACGGGCCGACGGTGCATGACGTAGCCGTCGTCGTACACCCGGGGGTCCGCCAGCAGCAGCGAGAGCTCGTCGAGGTCGTCCTCGCGCAGGGCCTCCAGCGCCACGTAGCTACCCCTCAGGTCGGCTCCGGACGGCAGGTCAGAAGGCATGCGATGAGGCTAGCCACGGAACGCCGGCGCGAGCTCCAGCGGGACGTGGCCCCATACGTCGTACGAATCGTGCAGCACCTGCTCGCACAGGGCCGTAAGCGTCAGCAGCCGCTGGTCGAGGATCGACGCAGCCAGCCCGAGCCGGTGCTGCAGCATCGCCCGGCGGGGGGGCGTGACTTTGCCGTGGGTGTGGTCGCCGTCGAGGGCGGCGGGCAGGAACCACGCCGTCGTGAGCAGCGCCCAGCCCACGGTCACGACTCGCAGGTCGTCCCTGGAAGGACTCCGTCCGGCCGTACGGCACCCGCTCGCGCCACGTCGT
>JAYTHS010000438.1:0-3610 GCA_043732345.1 Frankiales bacterium
GTCGGCGGACCGCCCGGGACAGTCGAGGGCAAGCACCGCGCCTTCATCGTCGACGGCGATCCGCAGCATCTCGCCGGCGACGTCCATCAGCTCGCGGGCCGTCGAGGGCAGCACCGGACCGAGCCCGGGGACCTCCGCCAGCTCCAGCTTGCCGCCGGTGGCCGTGGAGAACGGCACCACGACGCTCGCGGTCCACGACCCCGGCGTGGTGCTGCCGGTCAAGAGCTCCACCAGCAGGTCGAACTCGCGCTCGTCCTTCTACCGCTCATCACCCTCCTCGCGCTCGAGCGGCAGGGTCGCCTCGAACGACGCCCGGACGGCCTCGACCATCGCCAGCGTACCGGTGGCGGTGATGCTCGCCTGGTCATCGCCCAGGGCTATGAAGCGGACGTTGCGGCGCCGGTCCTTGACCTGCTTGCGAGCCTCGGCGGCCGCCAGGTCGACCGACAGGACGAGCCTCGTCACCAGCCGGCGCAGCTCCCCCGGCGTCTGCCCGCGAAACCTCGCCAGGGCCAAGACGACGACGAGCTGCTGCTGGTGCAGGCCGAGGTCGGTCGTGCAGAGCACGTCGAGCACGGCACGGACGTGCCGGACCGACAGGACCCCGTCATCGACGCCCTCGACCAGGCCGGGCAGCTCGGTCACGCCCAGGGCCTCGCCCAGCACCAACTGCCCCGTCCGCACGGACACGCCGAGGGCCATGGCGACCTCGTCGGCCACGAACGACCCGCGCGCGGCGCTCTCCCCGTCCACGGCGTCGTAGGCTTCGCGGACCGCGCGCACCAGGCCTGCCCAAGCCAGGTCCATGAGGCGCTGCCAGGACCCGATCGCGTCGAGCTGCTCGCTCGGCGTCGCGGTGAACAGCACCTCGCCGGCGCGCGTCGCGGCCCGCTGGACCAGCACCGCGAGCCGCTCCGACGTCAGCGCCGTCACCGGCTCGCGCAACGACCAGGCCGACGGGGCAACCGGCGGCTCAGCAGCAGGGGCGATGGGCATGGACCTACCGTACGGGCGAGGTCCAACAGTTTCCATCGACACCAGAGTGCCTGTGCACAAGCATGTTCGAGACCATCAGTCACCCGGGGACAGAGCCGCTCCCCCACGTGCCCGAGGACGAAGAACGCTCCTGCGACCTACCCGGCGCGGGAGGCCGTCACCACCCAGGCCGAGAGCTCCCCTGTCACCGGTCCCTCCCCCAGGCGGGACGTCATCGCGTCCGCGAGAGCAGGCACCAGCGCCCCGAGGTCGCCCCGCTCCTGCAGGGCGAAGCGCAGCGGCGTCCCCAGGGCAAACCCCTCGGCGAGCGATGCCGCAGAGGGCGCCCGGGTAGGCAGCACCACCCGCTCGACCGCACCGAGCAGCAGACCACCCGCGACCAGGTCGGCTCCAAGGACTGCCGGGTCGGCGTACCCGTGGGGCACCCGCACGATGAACCCGGGTGGGTCGGCGGGCAGGACGTCGGCGAGCGCGGCGACCATCGCCGCCGTGAGCGGCGACCCCTCCACGACATCCCAGACCGCGAACAGGCTCGTCCCACCTGGCCGGATCACCCGGGCCGCCTCGGCGTGGGCCGCGACCCTGTCGGGGAAAAACATCGCCCCGAACTGCGACATGACGAGGTCGAAGGAGCCGTCCGGGAAGGGCAGGGCCTGGGCGTCCGCCTGCTGCCAGTCGGCACCGGCGACATGCCCCGCGCCCCAGCCGACCATCGCCTCGTTGAGGTCGGTCGCCGTGATCGACGCCCCCGGCAGGACGTCGACGAGTGCGGCCGTGAGGACCCCCGACCCGGCGGCCAACTCGAGGACGCGCCGGGGAGTCAGGGCGACGGCCCGGCGAGCGAGCTCCGCGGCGTACGGCGCGAACAGCACCGGGCCGAGGCAGCGGTCGTAGACCTCGGGCATTGAGCCCTGCCACTGCGCGTCGGCGGTCATCCCGAGAGCGTCCTCCTCGCGGGCCCGCCTGACCAGGCCCACAGGGGGCGCGACCCCCGGCGTGCCCGCCGTGGGACGGGCACGAGAGGATCTGGTCCATGAAGATCGGGATCACCGGCGCATCCGGGCTCATCGGCACGGCCCTGCTGCCCGCCCTCCGCGAGGCCGGCCACGACGTCGTCCGGTTCGTCAGGCACCCGGCCAGCGCCGTCGATGAGCGGCGGTGGGACCCGAGCAGCCGCCGCCTGGAGCCCGAGGCCGTCGCCGACCTGCAGGCCGTCGTGCACCTGGCCGGCGTCGGGGTGGCCGACAAGCGCTGGTCGCCGTCGTACAAGGCGCAGGTGCTGGGCAGTCGGGTCGACGGCACCACCGCGGTTGCGCAGGCCGTCGCCACCGCCGGGGTGCCCGTGCTGCTGTCGGCCAGCGCCATCGGTTGGTACGGCGACACCGGTGACCGTGAGACCGACGAGAGTGGCCAGCGCGGCCAAGGGTTCCTCGCCGACGTCTGCGTCGCCTGGGAGGCCGCGACCGCGGCCGCCGACGCGTCCGCGACCCGGGTGGCCCACCTGCGGACCGGCATCGTCCTGTCTGGCAGGGGGGGCGCGCTCAAGAAGCAGCTGCCGATCTTCCGGGCCGGGCTTGGGGCGCCCCTGGGCAGCGGCCGGCAGTGGAACAGCTGGATCAGCCTGCGCGACGAGGTAGCGGCCATCGTGCACCTCCTGACCGCCGACGTCAGCGGCCCGGTGAATCTCGTCGGGCCTGCGCCGGTAACCAACAAGACCTTCACCAAGGTCCTTGGCGAGGTTGTGCACCGACCGACGGCACCCATAAACGTCCCCGGCTTCGTCCTCAAGGCCGCCCTGGGTGACTTCGCCAAGGAGGGTGTGCTCGCCGGCCAGCGACTGGTACCGAAAGTGCTGCTGGACAGCGGTTTTAGTTTCACGCACCCCGACCTCGAGTCCGCCCTGCGTGCCAGCCTCGACTAGAGCGGCCGCACCTCGGCGACCCGCCAGCCACCGGGCCCGCGGACCAGCACCACGCGACACCGGACGTCGGTCCCGCCGGACCACAGCGACACGACCCTGGCTCCCTCCAGCACCCGCTGGGGCCCCAGCCGCTGCACCACGGCGAGCTCCACCCAGTCCGTGCCGACCACCAGCGGGACCGCCGTCTTGACCTCGTGGCGGACACCGCGAGCCGTCCGTCGGGCTGCCCGTAGCGCTGCGACCGAGGCGAGGTCCCGGGCCAGGGCGGAGACCCCGACCGCCCAGACCTGCTGCAGCGCCGACGGGTCGGCGGTGGCGAACGCCGTGGCCCGCTGGGCATCCAGACCGTCCACGACGGCCCGCCAGTCGGGCCTGACCGCCCGCGGCGCCGCCCCCCGCGCACCCGGCACCTGCGCACCCGGCACCTACGCACCCGGCACCTGCGCATCTGCGCACCTGCGCACCTGACCCCCGCACGGCCGTCACCTGCACCGCCTCACCGCCACCGGATCCCCACGCCCACCCGGCCGCGACGACGAGGAGCAGCGCAGCCGCCGCGGCGGCGACAGGACCGAGCGGGCGCAGGTTGCGCCGGCGACGGACCGGCGAGGCGACAGGTCGCGGCAGCCCCGCGAGCGGCTCCGCCCGGCACGCGGCCAGCAGTGCCGCGGCGAGGTCGCGGGCCGGAGGCGG
>JAYTHS010000439.1:0-11498 GCA_043732345.1 Frankiales bacterium
CCAGACCGACACGAGGAGCAACAGGCATGAGCTTGGACAGTTTCGGAGCCAAGGGCACTCTGGATGTCGGGGGCACGTCGTACGACATCTTCCGCCTCAGCGCGGTCGAGGGGGCGGCCGACCTGCCGTACAGCCTCAAGGTGCTCCTCGAGAACCTGCTCCGCACCGAGGACGGCGCCGACATCACCGCCGACCACGTCCGGGCACTGGCCGCGTGGGACCCCTCCGCGGAGCCCGGCACCGAGATCCAGTTCACCCCGGCCCGGGTGCTCATGCAGGACTTCACCGGTGTCCCGTGCGTCGTCGACCTGGCCACCATGCGCGAGGCGATGGCCGACCTCGGCGGCGACCCCGGCAAGATCAACCCGCTGGCCCCCGCCGAGCTCGTCATCGACCACTCCGTCGTCGCCGACTTCTTCGGCACCCCCGACGCACTGGGCCTCAACGGCCAGCTGGAGTACGAACGCAACCGCGAGCGCTACGAGTTCCTCAAGTGGGGCCAGACGGCCTTCACCGACTTCGCCGTCGTGCCGCCCAACACGGGAATCGTCCACCAGGTCAACCTCGAGCGGCTCGCCCGCGTGGTCATCGAGCGTGGTGGGATGGCCTACCCGGACACGCTGGTGGGCACCGACTCCCACACCACGATGATCAACGGCCTGGGCGTTCTGGGCTGGGGCGTCGGCGGCATCGAGGCCGAGGCGGCGATGCTCGGCCAGCCCGTCTCGATGCTCATCCCGAAGGTCGTGGGCTTCAAGCTCTCCGGCGAGCTCCCCGCCGGCGCCACCGCGACCGACCTGTGCTTGACCGTCACCGAGCTCCTCCGCAAGCAGGGCGTCGTCGGCACGTTCGTCGAGTTCTACGGCCCCGGCGTGTCCAACGTGCCGCTGGCCGACCGGGCGACGATCGGCAACATGAGCCCGGAGTACGGCTCGACCTGCGCGATCTTCCCGATCGACGACGAGACGCTGCGCTACCTGCGGCTCACCGGCCGCCCAGCGGAGCTCGTCGCGCTGACCGAGGCCTACGCCAAAGAGCAGGGCCTGTGGCACGACCCGGCCGCCGAGCCGCGCTTCTCCGAGACCCTCGAGCTGGACCTGTCGACGATCGTCCCGTCGCTGGCCGGCCCGAAGCGCCCGCAGGACCGGGTGCCGCTGAGCAGCGCCAAGGCGATGTTCCGCAGCGCCCTGCGCGACTACGCCAGCACCGGCAACGGCCACAGCGCCGTCACCGACGGCGGCATCGACGAGGCCAGCCGCGAGAGCTTCCCGGCCTCCGACCCGGCCTCGCCGAGCCAGAGCAAGCCCAGCGACCAGCCCATCACGGTCAACGTCGGCCCGGTCGGCGACCGGCCCAGCAACCCCGTCCACACGGTGCTCTCGGACGGCTCCTCGGTCGAGCTCGACCACGGCGCGGTCGCCATCGCGGCCATCACGAGCTGCACCAACACCAGCAACCCCTACGTCATGGTCGCCGCCGGCCTGCTGGCCAAGGCAGCCGTCCAGAAGGGCCTGTCGAGCAAGCCGTGGGTCAAGACCACGCTGGCGCCGGGCTCGAAGGTCGTCACCGACTACTTCGAGAAGGCCGGGCTGAACATCTACCTGGACAAGCTCGGCTTCAACACTGTCGGCTACGGCTGCACCACCTGCATCGGAAACAGCGGGCCGCTGCCATCGGAGGTCCTGGCGGCCGTCGACGAGGGCGACCTCGCGGTCGTCAGCGTCCTGTCGGGCAACCGCAACTTCGAGGGGCGCATCAACCCCGACATCAAGATGAACTACCTGGCGTCCCCGCCACTGGTCGTCGCCTACGCCCTCGCGGGCACGATGGACATGGACATCACGACCGAGCCCCTGGGGACAGGTACCGACGGCGAGCCCGTCTACCTGCGTGACCTCTGGCCAACCCCGGCCGACGTCTCCCGGGTCGTCGGCGAGGCCATCACCGAGCAGATGTTTGCCGACTCCTACGCCGACGTCTTCGCCGGCGACGACCGCTGGAAGGCCATCCCGGTCCCGGCCGGTGACGCCTTCACCTGGGACCCCGAGTCGACGTACGTCCGCAAGCCCCCCTACTTCGACGGCATGACCCGCGAGCCCAAGGCTCTCACCGACATCACCGGGGCGAAGTGCCTGGCGGTCCTGGGCGACTCGGTGACGACCGACCACATCAGCCCTGCCGGCTCGATCAAGGGCGACTCCCCCGCGGGCCGCTACCTGCAGGAGCACGGCGTCGCGCCGAAGGACTTCAACAGCTACGGCAGCCGCCGCGGCAACCACGAGGTCATGATCCGCGGCACCTTCGCCAACATCAGGCTGCGCAACCAGCTGGCGCCCGGGACCGAGGGCGGCGTCACCCTGTACGACGGGCAGGTCACGTCGATCTACGACGCCAGCCGGGCCTACCAGGCGGCCGGGGTGCCGCTGATGGTCCTGGCCGGCAAGGAGTACGGCTCTGGCTCCTCCCGCGACTGGGCCGCCAAGGGCACCGCGCTGCTCGGTGTCCGCGCCGTCATCGCGGAGTCCTACGAGCGGATCCACCGCTCCAACCTGATCGGGATGGGCGTGCTGCCGCTGCAGTACGCCGCCGGCGAGTCCGCGGCCTCCGTCGGCCTGACCGGCCAGGAGACGTTCTCGATCGAGGGGATCGCCGGCAGCGGCGGGGTCCCTCGCGAGCTGACGGTGACGGCCACCTCGCCCGAGGGCGACAAGGCGTTCACGGTCGTCGTACGGATCGACACGCCCGGCGAGCAGGCCTACTACCGCAATGGCGGGATCATGCCGTACGTCCTGCGCTCCCTGCTGTAGCCCCACCTGCCGTCCACGGAGGTCCGGCCACCCCCACCCCCGACGTCGCTGCAATTCTTCGGCTCCCAGCGCCCGACTCCTGCCTCGGTGACCGTTCCGGGGGATGCCGCCGCGGGATCCGTGCAGCGACGTGGTCCGCAGTCTGACGGTGACCGGAACAGCACCCCCCGCTCGGCGTAGGGGGGCCCATCGGGGGAACGACGCAGGTGCCAGCGAAGTTGTAGAGGTACATAGCACGCAGCACCTGGAGGCCCCTGATGACGCCACCCAGCACGGCCCGTCTCGACGACACCGAGGACTTCGCGCCGGTTCGTCGGCCTATTTGCCGTCAGCCGCGGCCCGTCGTGGTCCCCGACCCGGTCCCGTCGGCTGGGGAGGACGAGGCGAAAGGTCTGCCCGCAGCCCTCGAGGGTGCCGCCGAGACTGCTGTGCCCGCGACGGGCCGCGTCGCCGACCGAAACGCAAGCACGAAGGTTGCCGAACCCGCGGAGACCGCCGACGCGACCGACCGTGTCAACGGGACCGATGCGACCGACCGTGCCGACGGGACCGACGACGTCACCGACGTCACCGACGGGGAGTCCAAGGCCGAGGACGACGACGCGGACGATGACGACAAGCCGCTCGCCGCCGGCGCCGGGGAGGCGGGCATCTCGACCGACCTCGTCCGGGCCTACCTCAAGGAGATCGGCAAGGTCCCCCTGCTGAGCGCCATGGAGGAGGTCGAGCTGTCCCAGCGGGTCGAGGCCGGCCTGTTCGCCCGGCACAAGCTCGATGACCCGGCCGGCACGCTGAGCAAGACCGCTCGCGCGGACCTTCAGTGGGTCGTCACCGACGGCGGGCGCGCCAAGCAGCACCTGCTCGAGGCCAACCTTCGGCTCGTCGTGTCCATCTCCAAGCGCTACCTGGGCCGCGGCATGCTGTTCCTGGACCTCATCCAGGAAGGCAACCTGGGACTCATCCGGGCGGTCGAGAAGTTTGACTACACCAAGGGCTTCAAGTTCTCGACGTACGCCACGTGGTGGATCCGTCAGGCGATCACCCGGGCGATGGCCGACCAGGCCCGCACCATCCGGATCCCCGTGCACATGGTCGAGCAGATCAACAAGCTCACCCGCCTGAAGCGCGAGATGCTCCAGGAGCTGGGGCGTGAGGCCACGCCCGAGGAGCTCGCCCTCGCCCTTGACCTCACCCCCGAGAGGGTCGTCGAGATCCAGGGCTACGCCCGGGAGCCCGTGAGCCTGGAGACCAGCATCGGCGACGAGGGCGACTCCAGCCTCGGCGACTTCATCGAGGACACCGACGCGCCGGTCGCCTCCGAGGTCGTCAGCTACGGCCTCATGCAGGAGCAGCTCCGCGAGGTGCTCGCCTCGCTGTCGGACCGGGAGGCCTCCGTCGTCAAGATGCGGTTCGGCCTCACCGACGGCCAGCCCAAGACGCTGGACGACATCGGCAGGGAGTTCGGTCTGACCCGTGAGCGGATCCGGCAGATCGAGTCCAAGACGCTCAGCAAGCTGCGTCACCCCAGCCGGGCGCAGAAGCTTCGCGACTACTTGGACTGACGCCTGGCAGCTCGTCAGCTCCCGAGGAGGCTCCGTTGTGGTGCGGTTCACCCGGATAGCCACTACCGGAAAACCTGATGACCTGACACTGTTGTCGCTAATTGGGTCGCCGGCGCGTAATGGCTGTTGCCCATGACCTCTCAGGGACACCTCGCCGCACTCTTCGGACTGCGGTTGCACCGGGCAAGGGCGCGTTGCGTGCAGGAGCCCCCGCCGTCTCCCGCACCACGCCCGCAACCTGCCTGAACACCCCCCGCCGCACACCCAGGAGAATTCGCATGCCCACCGCTCGCCCCGCCGACGTCGTCGAGGCGCTCGTGGAGCGCGCCCAGGCGCAGGGACAGCTGTCCCTGGCACAGCTGCGCGCCTCCTTCCACTTGGCCGGGATCGGCCCGGACGAGGCCCGCTCCGTGCTGCGCCGCCTCACCGAGGGGGGGATGATCATCGGCACCGACGAGCCCAAGCCGACCCGCCCCCGTCGCATGACGGCTGCACGCCCGGCGGCCCGGCCCTCCTCCGCCCAGGCCACCCGCCCGGCCGGACGTACCGCCCACTGCTCAAGCTCGCACGCCGCCAGCATCAGCAGCCCCACCCCCCACACTGCCGAGGCGTCCGCCTCAGAGTCCGCCGAGGTCACCCCGGAGGTGCCCGTGCTCGACACCACGCTGGTCCCCAGCCCCCCCATCGCCCACGCCCCGCTGGCCGACGTCCCCGCCGCCGTGCCGGTCGCCGCAACCCGGACGCGCAAGGCCGCTGCCAAGAAGGTCGTCGAGCCCGCCCCGGCGACCCCCGAGCTCGACGAGGACGGCGAGGAGATCCCGGTCGTCGTCGTCGCCGAGGAGGACAAGCCGCTCGCGATCGACGAGCCGCCGCCCGGCATCGACCTCGTCAAGGCCTACCTGCGCGAGATCGGTCGCGTCCCGCTGCTCACCGCCGTGGAGGAGGTCGAGCTGGCCAAGCGCATCGAGGCTGGACTGTTCGGCAACGAGAGGCTCCGCCAGGTCCGCGAGGAGGGGCTCAAGCTGACCCCGACCGCCAAGCGTGACCTCGCCGAGATCGTCCGCGACGGCGACCGCGCGAAGCGGCACCTGCTCGAGGCGAACCTGCGCCTGGTCGTCTCTCTCGCCAAGCGCTACCAGGGCCGCGGGCTGGACCTGCTGGACCTCGTCCAGGAGGGCAACCTCGGACTGGTGCGCGCGGTCGAGAAGTTCGACTACGCCAAGGGCTACAAGTTCTCCACCTACGCCACCTGGTGGATCCGTCAGGCCCTGCAGCGGGCGCTGGCCGACCAGGGCCGCACCATCCGCGTCCCGGTGCACATGGCCGAGCTGATCACCAAGGTCACACGGGTCCGCCGCGAGCTCACCCAGTCCCTCGGCCGTGACCCCTCCAGCGAGGAGATCGGGCTGCCGCTGGAGATGACGGCCGCCAAGGTCGAGGAGATCATCGCCTTTGGACGCGACACGCTGTCGTTGCAGAGCCCCGTCGGTGACGACGAGGCGACCCTCGGCGACTTCATCACCGACTCCGAGTCCGTCGACCCGGTCGCCGCGGTGGAGATGCAGATGCTGCAGAGCCAGCTCTCCGCCGTGCTCGGCTCGCTGCCCGAGCGCTCCGCGATCGTCGTCCGGATGCGCTTCGGCCTGGACGACGGGCGCGCACGCACCCTGGACGAGGTCGGCCGCCACCTGGGCCTGACCCGTGAACGGATCCGCCAGATCGAGCGCGACACCCTCGCCGAGCTGCGTGCAGGTGGCCGCGCTGACGGCCTCAAGGAGTACGTCGCCTAGCTCGTGGAGGTCGGCGAGGAGCTGCACAGCTACCAGGTCCGCCGCGGCCGCACCAGCCCCGCCCTGAACCAGGCGCGGGACCGGTTGTGGTCGCGGTTCGGCGTCCAGGCGCCTTACGTGCAGGTCGTGGGCCCGCGGCCGCTGGTGCTGGAAATCGGCTCCGGGATGGGCGAGGCGACGGCCCTCATGGCGGCGGCCGAGCCCGACGTCGACCTGCTCGCCGTCGAGGTCCACCCGCCCGGGATCGCCGCGCTGCTGCGCCGGCTCGAGCAAGCGGGACTGGGCAACGTCCGGGTCGCCGACGCGGATGCGCTCGAGGTGCTGCGCGGCCTGCCTGAGGGGTGCCTGAGCGAGGTCCGGCTGTTCTTCCCCGATCCGTGGCCCAAGGCCCGGCACGCCAAGCGTCGGCTGGTCCGGCCGGTCTTCGCCGAGCTCGTCGCCACCCGGCTGACCCGGGGCGGGCACCTGCACCTCGCGACCGACGTCCCGGCGTACGTCGAGCACGCCCGGTCGGTGCTGGACCCACGCTTCACTGTCGAGGTCGTGGACCGTCCGGACAGGCGACCCGTCACCGGCTTCGAGCGACGGGGGCTGGCAGCCGGACGGGCCGCGGTCGACCTGAGGGCGACGCCCCGACGTACCTGATGCGGAGCCGGCCGGCAGGGTCGGGCAGGATGAACGACATGTCTGACACCCTCGAGAACCCGCGCCAGAACACCACCTTCCCCAGCAACGGCGGCACCGCCCACGGCTACCTGTCGCTCCCTGAGAGCGGTAAGGGACCGGGCGTTATCGTCATCCAGGAGTGGTGGGGCCTCACCGACCACATCGCCGATGTCTGCGACCGGCTGGCGAAGGAGGGCTTCGTCGCCCTGGCCCCCGACCTGTACGGCGGCAAGGTCGCCCACGACGGGGAGGAGGCCGGCCAGATGATGTCCGAGCTGCCCGAGCCCAAGGCCGCCCAGGACCTCGCCGGCGCCGTCGACTTCCTGCTCGGGCACGAGGCCGTGACCTCCACCAAGCTCGGCGCGGTCGGCTTCTGCATGGGCGGCGGCTTCGTGCTGCTGCTCGCCAACCAGCAGGGCGACAAGATCGGTGCGGCCGTCCCGTTCTACGGCGTCGGCCCGGCCGCCCAGCAGGCCGACTTCAGCACCCTCACGGCCGCGGTGCAGGGCCACTACGGCAAGAAGGACGACTTCTACCCGGTCGCCGACGCTCGAGCGCAGGAGCAGAAGATCCGGACCGAGTCCGGCGCGCCCGTCGAGTTCTTCTACTACGACGCCGCACACGCCTTCCACAACGACGAGAACCCGTTCGGCTCCTACAGCCCGGACGACGCCGCGCTCGCGTGGACCCGCACGGTCGACTTCCTCAAGGCCCAACTCGCCTGATCCCGCCGTACGCGGTCCCGCGTCACGGCGGCGGCCCGTCCCGGCTCTCCGGGGCGGGCCGCCGCCGTCGCAGAGCCGCCGTCGCAGAGCCGTCGTCGCCGGCCGTCGCAGTCGCCGTCTCAGAGCTGTCGCCGTACCAAGCCATCGCCGTACCAAGCAGTCGCCGTGCCGTCGCAGAGCCGTCGCAGAGCCGTCGCCGTACCAAGCCGCCGGAGAACCGTCGCCGTACCGCTCACGACTGAGCTCCTCGTGCGGCTGCTCCCACGCGGGCGGACCCAGGTCCGGCTGTCCGGTGGCCACCCGGCGACCGGGTCCAGGCCACATCGCTGCAGTCCTCCGGTGTCACGCCTGGCCAGAACGGACAGCGCAGAACATTTCGCCGCGGGTGGGCCGCACATCTTCAGCAACGTGGATGCCCGAGGCCAGAAGCGCAGGTAGGACGGCAACTTCGGTACGACGGCCACCCTGGTAGGACGGCAACTTCGGTACGACGGCCACCCTGGTACGACGGCCACTCTGGTACGACGGCCACCCTGGTAGGACGGCAACTTCGGTACGACGGCCACTCTGGTACGACGGCCACTCTGGTACGACGGTAGGCCGGTACGACAGCGCGCCGGTACGACGGCGCGCCGGTACAACGGCCACCCCGGTACGTCGGCGGGCCGGCACACCGCGACGGGAGGCCCGCTGGCCCCTCGACGGGAGGCTCAGCTCTCGGCGGGCTCCTCCTCGTACGGTTCACCCTCAGCGGGCTCGGGCGCATCGGACTTGGGCGCGTCGGTCTCGGGCGCGTCGGTCTCGGGCGCGTCCGAGCGGACCCACGCCGTCGTGGCCTTCTTGGCGACCGACTTGGCCGGGGCGGCGGGGGTGGACGGGGCGACGGGGACGCCAGCCTGCGCCAGCCAGGCACGCTGGGTCTCCAGCTGCGCCTCGAGGTCCCCGGTCGGGCGGCCTGCCGCGCGGGCCTTGTCCAGCTTGCCCTCGAGGTCGGCGACCTTCTCCCGCAGCCGCAGCACGAAGGTCGATTCGGTCTTCTGCACGTGGACGGTGTCGGCGCTGGCGCGGAACTTCTCCTCCACGGCTCCCATCCGGTCCTCGAGGCTTCGCATGACGTCGCGCGGGACCTTGCCGACCTCCTCCCACTTCTCCTGCAGCTGCCGCAGCCGGGCCTTGCCGGTCGGGACTGCGAGGGCCTCGGCCTCGACGAGCAGGTCCTCCTTGAGCTTCTGGTTACCGCGGAACTCCTCGTCCTGGACGGAGAACGACGCGGTCCGGGCCTGGAAGAAGACGTCCTGGGCACCCTTGAAGGCGTCCCAGAGGCTGTCCTCGACCTCGCGCGGCGCCCGCCCGGCGGCCTTCCAGTCGGCCATCAGCTGCTTGTAGCGGTCGGCTGTGGCCTTCCACTCGGTCGAGCTCGACAGGGCCTGCGCGGCCTTGACGAGTTTTTCCTTGCGCTCCTGCGAGACCCCGCGCTGCTGCTCGAGCGCCCCGAAGTGGGTCGTACGGCGCTCCCCGAAGCGGGCGCGGGCGGCTGCGACCCGCTCCCACAGGGCGTCGGCACTCTTCTTGTCGACGCCGGTGACGCGCTTCCAGTCCTGACCCAGGGTGCGCAGGCGCTCGCCCGCGTCCTTCCACGACGAGCTGCCGGCCAGGGCCTCGGCCTCCTCCGCCAGGGCCGTCAGCTGGGCGACGTGCTCCTCGCGCTGGGCGGCCCGGACGGCCTTGTGCTCCTCGACCGCGGCAGCGGTCTTATCGAGAAGGACCTCGACGCGGGCGAGCAGCGACGGCAGGTCCCCCACGGCCGCGGCCGTGGGCAGGGACTCCTTGAGCCGCTCGGCGCTGGAAGCGACCTGGCGAGGGTCACCGTTGCCGCTGCGCAGGCGCTGCTCTAAGAGCGTCACCTCGGTGGCCAGCTGCTCGTACCGCCGTACGAAGTGCGCCAGGCCCTGCTCGGGGGTGCCGGCGTGCCACGACCCGACGACCCGCTCCTCCTCGCCGTCCTTGACGTAGACCGTCCCGTCGTCGGTGACCCGACCCCACTCGCTCATGCTCTCCCCTTGCGTGATCCGCTCGGGCCGCGCCCGAGCGTGCGACCAGTCTGGCCTACCGGCCGCCCGGCCCGCACGGGACCCGTTCGGCCGGGCCGGAGGACGGGGCCGGACGGGCCCGGATGTGGTCACTCGCTGACCCGTGACCCCCCTCCCGCCCCCGATCGACGAGGAGTACCCCGGTGACCTGGACTGTTTCCTGCGGAGACGTCATGCCGGGCTGCACGGCGGTGCTGGTCGGGGACACTCGCGACGCCGTCCTGTCGGCCGTCGGGGCGCACGCCGGCTCCGACCACGGCGTCGTCGACCTCGACGCGGCCACCTCCACCGCCGTGGAGGCGGCCCTCGGGCAGCGCGCGTGACAGCACGCTGCCCTAGCCTGCCGTGGGTGATCGCCACGCTGGGTGCGGTGCTCGGAGGCATCCTCGTGCTGCTCACCGGGCGCAGCGTCAACCGCACGCTGGTCGTCCCGCGGCGCAGCAACGACCGCCTCAGCCGCGGGGTCGGTCACGTCGTTGACGCCGTCTACCGGCTCCTCACCCGGCGGCAGTCCGACTTCCTGCGGCGCGACCGGCGGCTCGCCAGCCAGGCCTCGACCATCCTGCTGGCCCAGCTCACCACTTGGATCGTGCTGTTCTATCTCGGCTACGGCCTGCTGCTGTGGCCGCTGGACCCCCTCGGCGCCGGGAACGCCTTCGCCCAGGCGGGCTCCTCGCTGTTCACCCTGGGCTACGCCGGTCCGACCGGGGCGCCCCTGACGGTCATCGACTACATCGCCGCCGCGACCGGCCTGATCGTGGTGGCCCTGCAGATCGGCTACCTTCCCTCGCTGTACGGCGCCTTCAACCGCCGCGAGACCGAGGTGACGCTGCTGGCCGGCCGGGCCGGCGTGCCTGCCTGGGGCCCAGAGATCCTGGCGCGCACCCGTTTCGGCTTCACCACCGAGGACGAGGGCGCTGTCATGGACGCCTTCTACCTCGAGTGGGAGCGGTGGGCCGCTGACGTCTCGGAGAGCCACAGCAACTACCCGGTGCTCACCCGGTTCCGCTCCCCCGAGCCGCTGTCGTCCTGGCTCGTCGCGCTGGTCGCTGTCATGGACAGCGCCGCGCTGTGGCTTGCTGTCGCACCTGCCAGGGCGCCCCAGGTCCAGGCCCGACTCTGCCTGCGGATGGGGTTCACCGCGCTGCGCTCGATCGCCGAGGCCGTCGGTCTGGAGGTCGACCGCGACCCCAACCCCGACTCGCCGCTGCTGCTCACCCAGGACGAGTGGCGGGCCGGCATCGCCCGCATGGAGAGCGCCGGCTTCCTGATGGACCGCAGCCCCGACGAGGCCTACCCCGACTTTCGGGGCTGGCGGGTCAACTACGAGGCGGTCGCCTATGCCCTCGCGCTACGCACCGAGGCCGTGCCCGCGCCCTGGACCGGGCCGCGGCGGCTCGACAACCTGTCCATGCCGCCGATCCGCCCGGTCAACCGGACCCCCACGCCGTATCTCGCGCCCGGGTCAGAACCCGCGTAGCGGCATCCCGCTGACACCGTCGACGGTGTTGACGGCGAGCACCTGGTGCAGCTGGATCTGGCCGGTCTCGAAGCCCAGCCGGGAGCCGGCCAGGTAAAGCGCCCACACCCGGGCGGTGCCGAGCCCGACCTCCGCGACCGCCTCGTCCCAGTGGTCGTCGAGGTTGGCCGACCAGGCCGCGCAGGTGCGGCCGTAGTGCTCGCGCAGGTTCTCCTCGTGCCGCACCTCGAGCCCAGCCGACTGCAACTCGCGCACGATCCGCCCCACCCCCGGCAGCTCGCCGTCGGGGAAGACGTAGCGCGGGATGAAGCCCCGCTTGCTGATCGGCGGCGAGGTGTCGTCGGGACGGGTGATGCAGTGGTTAAGCAGCCTGCCCTG
>JAYTHS010000440.1:0-11493 GCA_043732345.1 Frankiales bacterium
GTCGGCGTGCTGGCGACTGCCGCGGTCCTCGTGCTGGCCCGGCCCCCGTGGCCACCGCCCGGATGGGTCCTGGTCACCTGCGACGTGGGCCAGGGCGACAGCCACGTCGTACGGCTGGGGGAGGGGACAGCCCTGGTGCTCGACACCGGTCCCGATCCGGTGGCCGAGGACAGCTGCCTGTCACGGCTGGGCGTACGGCGGGTGCCGCTGCTCGTGCTCACCCACCTGCACGCCGACCACGTCGAGGGCGTGCCTGGCCTGCTCCGGGGCAGACAGGTGGCCCAGGTCGAGGTCGGGCCGCTCGACGAGCCCCTGACCGAGCGGGACCGGCTGATGAGGTGGGTTGGCCGCACCCCCGTCGTGAGGGCCGCCATCGGGGAGGTCCGTCAGGCCGCCGGGGTGCGCTGGGAGGTGCTGGACGCGACCGCCCGGCACGGCACCGACAGCGACCCGAACAACAGCTCGATCGTCCTGCGGCTGACCACCCAGGGTGTGGTCGTGCTGTTCGCCGGTGACCTCGAGGGCGACGCGCAGCGCTCCCTGCTGGACCGTGGTCTGGACCTTCGGGCAACGGTCCTGAAGGTCCCGCACCACGTCAGTCGTAAGCAGGACGGCAACTTCCTGGACGCCGTGCACGCCCGCATCGCTGTGGTCCCCGTCGGTGCGGGCAACCCGTACGGCCACCCGGCAGCCTCGACCCTGCAGCGGTTGGAGCGAGACGGTGCCCGCAAGTACCGCAGCGACGAGGACGGTGACGTCGCGGTCCTCGTCCGGCACGGCCGCGTCTCGTCGAAGGGGCGGGGCGGCGAGGGGACGGCCGGTACGACGCGGCTCGCGGCCGACGGTGACCACGCTCATGGGGCGGCAGGAGGCCGGTGGGCCGTGGCGGCCCATCCCCTCGACCTTCCCGGGGTCATCTCCTGCGACGCCGTCATCCCGCTGCCACGGGCCCGGTCACCGTCCGGCGATCGGTCCCTGCCCGTCGATGCCTGAGCGGCGGCCATGCCCTGCCCCCGCCCGTGGACGCGTCGGCGTGGGACGGCGTGGGAGCATGCGGGCGTGCCCGCCGCTTCCCTGCTCAGCCCCCTCACGCTCGTCGTCGGGGACGAGGAGCTGCTGGTCAGCCGGGCGTTGTCGGCCGTGCTCCGCGCGGCGCGGACCAGGACACCGGACGTCGAAGTGCGCGACCTCGACGGCGGGTCGGTGCAGGTCGGGGACCTCGACGAGGCCCTGAGCCCGTCGTTGTTCGGGGACGAGCGGGTGGTCGTCGTGCGAGCCGCCCAGGACCTCTCGAAGGAGGCGACGGCCGAGGTGGTCGCCTACCTCGCCGATCCCCTGCCGGAGGTGCAGCTGGTGCTCGTCCACGCCGGCGGCGCCAAGGGCAAGCAGCTCCTGGCCCCCCTGCTCGCCGCCGGCGCCCGACGGGTCGACTGCCCGAAGGTCACCAGGGCCAGCGAGCGGCGGGACCTCGTCCGCGCCGAGCTCCGGTCCGGCGGTCGGCTCGTCGAGGAGGACGCCGTGACCGCCTTGCTGGACGCCGTGGGCAACGACCTGCGAGAGCTCTGCTCCGCAGCCTCCCAGCTGCTGAGCGACATCGAAGGCCCCGTGACGGCCGACGTCGTGGCTCGCTACCACCGCGGTCGCGCCGAGGCGAGCGGCTTCGCCGTCGCCGACCGGGCCGTCGAGGGCGACCTGGCCGGAGCACTGGAGCTCCTCCGGTGGGGGGCGTCTGCCGGGCTCGCGCACGTCCTGGTGACCAGCGCGTTGGCCGCCACCCTGCGCTCGGTCGCCCTGGTCGCCTCCGCCGGCAGGCAGCCGGTCGGGGTGCTCGCCGGGCAGCTCGGAATGCCCCCCTGGAAGGTCGAGAAGACCCAGCGGCAGGCCCGCGGCTGGCGACCCGACAGCATCGCGATGGCCGTGCGCGCGGTCGCCCAGGCCGACGCCGAGGTCAAGGGGGGTGCCGTGGACGCCGGCTACGCCGTCGAGCGGGTGCTGCTCACGGTCGTCCGGGCCCGCGACGAGGCGAGCTGATGCGACGTACCGAGCTGATGCGACGTAGCGAGGTGATCGAGGACGTCACCGATCAGGCCCCGCGACCGCCGCGGGTACCCCTCTACTGCAGGCTCCTGCGGTTGCGACACCTGCATCCGACGGCGTGGCAGCGAGCCGTCCTGGGCGAGGGGACGGCACTGACGGGGGGTGTCCTGGCCCTGGCTGACCTGGCCAGCGCCTGGACCGTGCTGGTCCTGCCCCTCTCGGTCGCCGCCGTCGTCAAGGCCCACGACGGGGTGACCGGTCTCCTGGACAAAGTCGGCCCGGCCGCGGGCTGACCATCGTGCGCGCGGCCCCGGAGGTCGATGTCGGCCCCGGTACGTCGAACGGCGCCTACCCAGGTGGGCGGCGCCGTCCGGTGGAGCGAGGTCGGGTCAGACCTTGGAGAGCTCGGCAGCCTTCTTGGCCATGGCCGACTTGCGGTTGGCGGCCTGATTGGCGTGGATGACACCCTTGCTGGCGGCCTTGTCGAGCTGACGGCTGGCAGTGACCATCGCCGTCGTCGCGGCGGCGGCGTCGCCTGCGGCGGCAGCCTCGCGGAACTTGCGCACGGCGGTCTTCAGGCTGCTCTTGACCGACTTGTTGCGAAGGCGGGCCTTCTCGTTGGTCTTGATGCGCTTGATCTGGCTCTTGATGTTCGCCACTGCGGAAGGATCCTCGCCGGTTGCAGGTGTTCGTCGGGTCCTCGGGGGACCGGACGGGCAGGCGGCTAGGAGCCGCATGCGGACATCCGAGACTAGCAGCCGCTCACCGCCAGCCGCGGAGCCGCTCGAGCCAGCTCGCAGGCAGGCCGGACTTGGCCCGCACCGCAGCGTCCACGACGTCGGCACGTGACGGCCCGGGAGCTCACGATGCGGCAACACGTACGACACATGCCGCTCCTCGCGTCCGCCCCATGGGAGACCTGCTCGATGGCTACGCGCCGGGCGCGGCTCGATGACGAGCTGCTGGACCCCGCCCGCCGCGTCACCGCGGACCGGTCGCCGTACGACGTGCTGGTGGCCGTCGAGGAGCTCGTGCGACAAGCGGGTCGACCACGTGACCGAGAGCGCCGGCGAGAGCCACGCGTGGGTCGAGGTCTGGCTCGGCGACTGGTGAGCCACCGACCCGACGGGCGGCGTCCCGGCGGGGGAGCGGCACGTCGACGTGTCCCTGACCCGGCTCGCCTGACCGTGCTGGGGAGCGGGGACTGCTCGTAGACTGACGCGTGCCCACGACCACCACTCCGCAGGAGATCATCCGGAACTTCTGCATCATCGCCCACATCGATCATGGCAAGTCGACGTTGGCCGACCGGATGCTCGAGGTGACCGGGGTCGTGGACGCCCGGCAGATGCGTGCGCAGTACCTCGACAAGATGGACATCGAGCGCGAGCGCGGCATCACCATCAAGGCGCAGAACGTCCGCCTGCCGTGGACCGCCGAGGACGGCAAGGACTACGTCCTGAACATGATCGACACCCCCGGGCACGTCGACTTCACCTATGAGGTCTCCCGGTCGCTGGCGGCCTGCGAGGGCACGCTGCTGCTGGTCGACGCCGCGCAGGGCATCGAGGCGCAGACCCTCGCCAACCTCTACCTCGCACTCGAGAACGACCTGCACATCATCCCGGTGCTCAACAAGATCGACCTGCCGGCTGCGCAACCGGACAAGTACGCCGAGGAGATCGCCAAGATCATCGGTTGCGAGCCCGATGACGTGCTGCGCATCAGCGCCAAGACCGGCGTCGGCGTCACCGACGTGCTCAACGCGATCGTGCGCGACGTCCCGGCGCCGAGGGGCACGCTGGACGCCCCCGCCCGGGCGATGATCTTCGACAGCGTCTACGACGCCTACCGCGGCGTGATCACGTACGTGCGCGTGATGGACGGTCAGCTGTCCACCAAGGACCGCGGGCTCATGATGTCGACGCAGAACGCCCACGAGATCCTCGAGGTCGGCGTCGTCAGCCCCGAGATGATGCCGACGGAGTTTCTGTCCGCCGGCGAGGTCGGCTACGTCATCCCCGGGGTGAAGAACGTCCGTCAGGCCAGGGTCGGCGACACCTTGACGACGGTCCGCAACCCGGCGAGCGAGTCGCTCGGTGGCTACAAGGACCCGCGCCCGATGGTGTTCTCCGGGCTCTACCCGCTCGACGGCAGCGACTACCCGGCGCTGCGCGAGGCTCTGGACAAGCTGCGGCTCAACGACGCCGCGCTGGTCTACGAGCCCGAGTCCTCCGCCGCGCTGGGCTTCGGATTCCGGGTCGGTTTCCTCGGGCTGCTGCACCTGGAGATCGTCCGTGAGCGGCTGGAGCGCGAGCACGGCCTGGACCTGATCGCCACGGCCCCCAACGTCGTCTACCGCGTGGTCATGGAGAACGGCGAGGACCTCGTCGTCACCAACCCCTCGGACTGGCCGACCAAGGGCAAGGTCGCCGCGGTCTACGAGCCCGTCGTCAAGACGATGGTGCTGCTGCCCGGTGAGTTCGTCGGCACGGTCATGGAGCTGTGCCAGGGCCGGCGCGGCCAGCTGCTCGGCATGGAGTACCTCTCGGAGGACCGCGTCGAGCTGCGCTACACGATGCCGCTGGGCGAGATCATCTTCGACTTCTTCGACCAGCTGAAGTCCCGCACCCGCGGCTACGCCTCCTTGGACTACGAGCCCGCCGGCGAGCTCGCCTCGGCCCTGGTCAAGGTCGACATCCTGCTGCAGGGCGAACCGGTCGACGCCTTCAGCTCGATCGTGCACAAGGACAAGGCCTACGCCTACGGCACGATGATGGCCACCAAGCTGCGCACCCTGATCCCCCGGCAGAGCTTCGAGGTGCCCATCCAGGCTGCCATCGGCGCGAAGGTCATCGCCCGCGAGACCATCAGCGCGATCCGCAAGGACGTGCTCGCCAAGTGCTACGGCGGGGACATCACCCGCAAGCGCAAGCTGCTGGAGAAGCAGAAAGAGGGCAAGAAACGGATGAAGATGGTCGGCCGCGTCGAGGTCCCCCAGGAGGCGTTCATCGCCGCGCTGTCCACCGGCGAGGAAAAGGCCAAGGCCTGACCCCCATACGACGGGGCGGCCGCCAGGTCGTCGTAGGACGGGCGCTCGGTAGAGCGTCCAGGCTGACGGGGTGCGGACACCGTGGTGGGGTGGGGCGATGACCTCCGAGGGACCCTTCACAGACCTGGCCGCCTTCCAGCACCTGCCCCGGACCGTCGGGCTCGTCGCCAGCAGGGACGGCCGCCGGCTGGTTGCCGTCGTCAGCGCGCTCGACCCGGACGGCAACCGCTTCGCGAGCTCCCTGTGGGAGATCGACCCGACAGGTGCCCGACCAGCACACCGCCTGACGCACAGCAAGAAGGGCGAGTCCGCCCCGGTCTTCACCGACTCCGGTGACCTGCTGTTCTGCTCGGCCCGGCCGGATCCGCAGTCGACCGAGGACGACCCGACGACGGCGCTGTGGCTGCTCCCGGCGGCCGGTGGTGAGGCCCGCGTCGTGGCCACCCGGGCCGGCGGCGTCGGTGGTCCCGTGGCTCATGGAGGCCGCGTGCTGCTGACCAGCGACACCCTGCCCTCCTCGACCGACGACGATGCCGCCCGCCGCAAGGCCAGGGCTGACGCCAAGGTCACGGCGGTTCTGCACACTGGCTACCCCGTCCGCTACTGGGACGCCGACCTCGGGCCAGGGCAGACCCGCCTTCTCGTCGGGCCGCCCGACGCACTCGTGGACCTCACCCCCTCGCCGGGCCGGTCGCTGGACTCGGCGTCGTACGACCTGTCGGGGGGCACGGTCGTGACGACCTGGCAGGTGGCGGAGCCGCGTGGGGAGCGCCATCAGAGCCTCGTGGCGATCGACGTCGAGACCGGGGTGCGGCGGGTCCTGCTCGATGACGACGGCTTCGAGCACGCCGAGCCGCGCGTCAGCCCCGACGGCACGCAGGTCGTCGTGATCAGGGAGAGCCGCACGACCCCGACGCAGCCGCCACGTATGGAGCTCGTCGTCGTCCCGCTGGCCGGCGGGCCGGAGCGGGTCGTCGCAGCCGGGTGGGACCGGTGGCCGACCTCGGCGCGCTGGTCCGCCAACGGCACAGCCCTATACGTCCTGGCCGACTCGCTGGGCCGGGCGCCGGTCTTCCGGATCGACCTGGCGACCGACGGGGTCGTGCAGCTGACGACCGACGACGGTGCCTACACCGACGTGTGTATCGGCCCGGATGCGCTGTTCGCCCTTCGCAGCAGCATCGACAGCCCGCCGACGCCGGTGCGGATCGACCCGACAGTGCCTGGTGCGCCGACGTTCCTGCCGTTGTCCGACGCGCTACCCGTCCCGGGGACCCTCACCGAGGTGACGACCACCCGGCCGGACGGCAGTGCGCTGCGCTCCTGGCTGGTGCTGCCGGAGGGTGACGGGCCGCACCCGCTCGTGCTGTGGGTGCACGGCGGCCCGCTCGGCTCGTGGAACGACTGGTCCTTCCGCTGGTGCCCGTGGCTGATGGCGGCCCGGGGCTGGGCGGTCCTGCTCCCGGACCCCTCGCTGTCCACCGGCTACGGCCAGGACCACATCGACCGGGGCTGGGGGGACTGGGGCGGCTCGACGTACGACGACGTCCTCACCTCGCTGGACGCGGCCCTCGAGCGGGACGACCTCGACGCGACCCGGACCGCGATGATGGGCGGCAGCTTCGGCGGCTACATGGCCAACTGGATCGCCGGCCACACCGACCGCTTCGGGGCCATCGTCACCCACGCCTCGCTGTGGAACCTCGAGCAGTTCGGAGGCACGACCGATGCCGCCGGCTACTGGAGCCGGGAGATGTCCCCGCAGATGAGCGTCGACCAGGACCCCAGCCGGTCGGCAGACGCCATCACGACCCCGCTCCTGGTCATCCACGGCGACAAGGACTACCGGGTCCCCATCGGGGAGGGGCTCCGGCTCTGGTGGGACCTGTGCTCCCGCGCTGACGACCCCGCGACGATGCCCCACCGGTTCCTGTACTTCCCGGACGAGAACCACTGGGTCCTCACTCCGAACCACGCGAAGCTCTGGTACGACGTGGTTCTCGCCTTTCTCGCCCAGCACGTCCTGGGCGAGCCTGAGGTCGTGCCCGACCTGCTCCGGTGACCCAGGTCCCTAGCCGGTCAGCAGGTCGCGCACGTGCCCGGTCTCGTTGAGGCTGATCATGCCCCGGCGGCCGTCGCGGGCCGCTCCGATGCGGGTCAGCGAGCAGTACGCCGGGGCGAACCACAGCGGCTTGTCCTGCCCGAGCACGTGCCCGGCGTAGGCGTTGATGGAGCCGGCGTGGCTGAACAGCACGGCCCGGCCGCCCGGTGACACGACCGACTCGACGGCGTCGACGACCCGGGACCGGAAGGCGACCGGGTCGACGCCGTGGCTGAAGAGATCGCCCCTGACCAGCGAGGCCCACCGCGGGTCGCCGGCGGCCCGGAGCTCCTCGACGGGCACGTAGGTGGGGTCGGCGACGTCGAACTCCGCGAGCCCGTCGACGACCTGGAGCTCAAGGCCGAGCGCGGCAGCCAGGGGTGCAGCGGTCTCGCGGGCCCGGCGCATCGGGGACGACACGACCGCGGTGACCTGCTGGCCGGACAGGGCCCGAACCACCCGCTCGGCCTGCCCGTGCCCCCGCTCGGCAAGCCCAGGGTCGGCGGCGGAGCCGTCAGCGGCCGCCTCGGCGCGCAGGGGCAGGGCGTGGCGGACCAGCACGATCTCCATGCCGGGCAGACTAGGCAGGTGAGCAGTCAGGACAGCGCTGTCGGTGACACCCTGGGGGTCGAGGAGGAGTACGCCCTCGTGGACGCGGTGACGGGGGGCCTCGCCGATGCCCCCGACGTCGCGGCGACCGCCGCCGACCTGGTGGGAGCGGCTGCCACCCGGGAGATCTCGACCTCGCAGCTGGAGATCGTGACCCCCGTCTGCAGCTCGCTGTCCGAGGTCCGCGCCGAGCTGGTGAGGCTGCGCAGCACCGCGGTCGCCGCCGCCGAGGCGCACAGCTGCCGGGTCCTCGCCGCGGGCACCCACCCGTTCGCGACCTGGGGCGAGCAGCGGATGTCGGACGACGAGCGCTACCACCGGCTGCACGAGCGGTGGGGCATCCTGGCCCGCCAGCAGCTCATCACCGGCCAGCACGTGCACGTCGGGGTGCCAGCCGACCTCGTCGTCCACGTCGTCGACCGCCTCGGACCTGACCTGCCGGTCCTGCTGGCCATGACGGCGTCGTCGCCGTTCTGGGAGGGCGAGGACACCGGCTACGCGAGCTACCGCACTCAGTGGTTCTCCCGCTGGCCCATCACCGGGACGCTGCCCGTGCTGGGTGACCTCGCGGCGTACGACGCGATGGTGGCGCGCCTGGTCACGGCGGGGGTCGCCGACGACGCGAGCCACCTGTACTGGGACGCCCGGCCGTCGCTGCGCTGGCCGACCGTCGAGGTCAGGGTCGCCGACACCAGTCCGCTGCTCGACGACGCGGTGCTGCACGCCGCCCTGGTTCGCTCGCTGGTCCGGGTGGCTGCCCGCGACGACAGGCCGGTGCCGCCTGCCCACGCCGAGGTCGTGCGGGTCGCCCGCTGGCGAGCGGCCCGCGACGGCCTGTCGGGGCAGCTGTTCGACACCCGGACGGCGTCGCTGCTGCCCGCCCACGCCCTCGTCCGCGGCCTGCTCGAACGGGTCCGTGAGGACCTCGAGGAGCTGGGCGACTGGGACGAGGTCGCGGCGATGGTCGAGCAGCTGCTGGCACGTGGCACGTCCGCGCAGCGGCAGCGACGCGTGCTGGAGCGGACCGGGTCGCTGCGGTCCGTCGTCCAGTCGCTGACCGACGAGGTCACCGGCCAGGACCTCAGCCGGGGCTGACGGTCAAGGTGACCGAGCCGAGGCAGTACGTCTGCGTGGCCAGGACCCGGACCCGGACCCGGTAGCAGCGGTCGCGCTGTCGCTCCCTTCGAGGTGGACGGGGTTCGTCCCGGACAGCGCGGCCGCCCTCCGGCGCCTGACACACGTAGCGTGGCGGGGTGCCCAGCGCCCCGCCCGACGGCGACCCCGCACCGCTGGACGGCGCACTGCCCCGCGCGGCCCGAGCGCCGTTCTCGGTCTACGTGCACGTACCGTTTTGCCGGACCCGCTGCGGCTACTGCGACTTCAACACCTACACCGGCAGCGAGCTCGCGGGCAGCCTGCAGGCGTCGTACGCCGCCACCGTCGTCACCGAGCTGGAGCTGGCCCGGCGGGTGCTCGGCGAGGTCCCGCCCGTCGAGACGGTCTTCGTCGGTGGCGGCACGCCGACCCTGCTGCCAGCCGCCGACCTCGCGCGGGTCCTGCAGGCCGTCGGGGAGCTCGCCCCCGGCGCGGAGGTGACGACCGAGGCCAACCCCGACTCGGTCGACGCCCGGTCGCTCGGCCAGCTGCGCGAGGCAGGGTTCACCCGCATCAGCTTCGGCATGCAGTCGGCGGTCCCACACGTCCTGGCCGCACTGGATCGCACCCACACGCCCGGCCGCCCGCAGCAGGCCGTGGCGGAGGCCTTCGCGGCCGGCTTCGAGCAGGTCAGCGTCGACCTCATCTACGGCGCCCCCGGGGAGAGCGACGACGACTGGCGCACCAGCCTGGACGTCGCCGTGCAGACCGGCCCGACGCACGTCAGCGCCTACGCCCTCATCGTCGAGCAGGGCACCCGGCTTGCCCGGCAGGTCGCCCGGGGCGAGGTCGCTGTCGCCGACGACGACGCCCTGGCCGACCGCTACTTGATGGCGGACGAGGTCCTGGGCCACCTCGGGTGGTACGAGGTCTCCAACTGGGGCGAGCCCTGCCGCCACAACCTGGCCTACTGGCGCGGGAACGACTGGTGGGGCGCAGGTCCTGGCGCCCACAGCCACGTCGACGGGGTGCGCTGGTGGAACGTCAAGCACCCTGCCGCCTACGCCCAGCGCCTCGCCGAGGGCGTCAGCCCGGCGCAGGCCCGGGAGCAGCTGAGCGACGAGGACCGGCGGGTCGAGCGGGTCCTGCTCGAGGTCCGGCTGTGCGACGGTCTGCCGCTGTCGGTGCTGCGTCCCGCGGGGCTCGAGGCCGCCCGCGGCTTCGTGGCGTCAGGGCTGCTGGAGCCCGCGGCGCACGACGGGGGGCGGGCTCTCCTGACCCTGCGCGGCCGGTTGCTGGCCGACGCCGTCGTGAGGGACCTCGTCGACTGAGCGCTAGTGGACCAGGCGCAGCGTGAACGGGTAGCGGTAGAGCTCGTGGCGGCTCGCGGCAACGGCCGCCATGATGGCGAGCACGACGCCCGCGACGCCGAGGGCCAGCAGCATCAGGAACCCGATGAGCACGATCACGAGGATCGCCGACACGACACCGGCGACGGCCAGGGTGATGTGGAAGTTCAACGCCTCCAGCGCGTGGTACTGGGTGAAGGTCTTGGTCGGGTCGTCCTTCACCACCAGAAACAGCACCAGCGGGCCGATCAGCCCGAAGGCGAAGATCGACACATGGGCCAGGATCGCCAGCACCGTCTCCTCCTGGGGCGCCGAGCTGGTGTAGCCGTGCTCAGGGTTGGTCATGGCCAGACCGTAAAGACCCCCGGGCGTCCTGGCCAGCACCGCTGCGCCCGCCTCTGTGGTCGACGGCACAGGCCGACCGCCCCCTGCCTCCCGGTCCTGCGGGTAACATGGAAGGGTCCCGCGGGTCCCTACACGGACTTGCTCGGTCGCTCGTAGGTCGTGCTTGCTCCCCCGCAGCCCCATGCTGCCGGACGGGTTGTCGCCGCTTCCCACATCTCGCGGCCCCCGTTCGACCCCCAGGAGCACCCGCATGCCTGATGCCCGCACCCCGTCCCCGCGCCCCGCCTCGTCCGGCTTCAACTCAGGTGGCCCCCGCCGGGGCGGGCCCTCCCGCTCGCGCTCCACGTCCTCGTCGCGCTCCAGCCGCCTCGCACCCAGTGTGAAGAACGACCTGGAACTCGGGCTGGACGCCGCCGCCGAGGCCAGCGCCATCGACAACGCCGCGGCGCCGTCCTTCGCCGAGCTGGGTGTGCCCGACCGCCTCATCCAGGCGCTGGCCCGCCGTGACGTCCTGGTGCCCTTCGCGATCCAGGCCCGCGCCCTCCCGGACGCGATCGCTGGCCGGGACGTCCTTGGCCGCGGGCAGACCGGTTCAGGCAAGACGCTGGCCTTCGGTCTCCCACTCCTGGCCCGCCTCGCCGGAGGCAACGGTCAGCCCAAGGCGGTTCGCATCCCCAAGGCCCCGAGCGGCCTCGTCCTGGTCCCCACCCGCGAGCTCGCCCAGCAGGTCCACGACGCGCTGGCCCCGCTCGCGCAGGCGCTGGACCTCAAGGTCATGACCATCTACGGCGGAGCCTCGATGGGCCGCCAGATCGACCAGCTCCGGCGCGGGACCGACGTCGTCGTCGCGACCCCCGGACGCCTGCAGGACCTCATCACCCAGGGCGAGTGCGACCTGTCCGGTG
>JAYTHS010000441.1:0-3566 GCA_043732345.1 Frankiales bacterium
GGGGGGGAGGCGGTCGGGCGGGGCACGGGAACAGGTGTGACGCGAGGGCGGGGCACGGAGGCGTGGTGCACGGGGCGGCCTCCTCGAGTCGGCGGTGAAGAACCTGTCGGCAGCTCGGGCCGGGTCAAAAGCAGTTGGCCACGACGGACTATCAAGCCGTCGGTCAACCCTCGCCGACGAGCGGGCTCGAGGCCACCTCGGTGCCGTCGCCCAGGGGCAAGATGGTGAAGTCGGCGAACGCGTTGGGGGCGACCCGCTTGAGCTCGCGCAGCATGGCGATCGCCAGCTCGCGGATCTCGACGTCGGCGTGCTCACTGGCCCGCATCGCCACGAAGTGCCGCATCGCGCGATAGTTGCCGGTCACCACGATCCGGGTCTCGGTCGCGTTGGGCAGCACGGAGCGCGCGGCCTGCCGGGCCTGCTTGCGGCGCGCCGTGACGTTCTCGACGTCGGCGAACTTCTTCTCCAGCCCCTCCAGCAACCGGCCGTACGACGCCAGCGCCGCTTCCCCCGCCTCGAGGAAGAGCGCATGCAGCTCGGGGTCGTCCGCGATGACACCAGGCTCGACCAGCTGGGCGTCCCGCTCGGGGACGTAGCGCTGGGAGAGCTGGCTGTAGGAGAAGTGCCGGTGCCGGATCAGCTCGTGGGTCAGCGACCGGCTGATCCCCGAGAGGTAGAAGGTCACCGAGCCGTGCTCGAGCACCGACAGGTGGCCGACCTCCAGGATGTGCTGCAGGTAGCCGGCGTTGGTCGCCGTGGCGGGGTTGGGCTTGCTCCAGCTCTGGTAGCAGGCCCGGCCCGCGAACTCCGCGAGGGCCTGCCCGCCGTCGACGTCGGTCTCCCACGGCACGTCGGCCGGCGGCTCGAAGTGGGTCCAGCCGATGACCTGGACCTTCAACGGGGCGAGCGCGGGGCTGTGCGGCATCTCGATATCCTAGAGGGCCCGTGCCTGCCGGGTCGGCGGGCTGCTCGGCGCGTCCAGACCGGTCCGACCGGGTGACGAGTGTCTATCCAGACTGGTCCGAAGGGTTCACTTTCACGACGGTCGCGCTGCACCCGATCGGGTGCACCCCTGCACAAGGCTGGATGTCCCACCGCACCGCCCACCCGCGTCGACTGCTGATCGCGTCCGTCGGCGCCCTGTCCCTGACCGCTGCCGGTCTGGCCACGACCGGGGCCACCGCCTCGCGGCTGCCCGCAGCGAGTCCTCGCTTTCGAGCTTGATTGCCGACCACCGCGGCCTGCGTCGGGCCCAACCCGTCTCCTTGATGGCCGAAAGGATCGCAGCTCTCACCGCCCACCCGCACGACACCGGAGCCGGCGTCCCCCTCACCGGGGCCGCCGGCTCCGGCGCGTCCGCCCCCGCGCCGCCGTCCCCCCCGCGCCCCCGCCCCTCTCATGATCAACGGAACCAGCAGTGGCTCCGAGGGCCCGCCCGGACCCCTGCCGCTTCCGTTGATCACCGGGGGGTGAGGGCTCGGGTCAGGGCTGGAGCAGGGCGGTTGCAAGGGCAGGGGCGAGGTCGCCCCGGGGCTCCACGAGCACCTCGGTCAGCCCCTGCCACTGCGCCGCCCGCCGCAGCTCGCCCGCCAACGCCTCGGCGGTCGGCCCGGCGTCGCAGCCCGCCTCGAGCCACGCAGCCTGCACCCGCAGGACGCCCACGGCCCGGTCGCTCTTGAGGTCGACGCGGGCGCAGAGCTGCTCGTCGTGCAGGAACGGCAGCACGTAATAGCCGTGCACCCGCTTGGCCGCCGGCACGTAGATCTCGATGCGGTAGTCGAACCCGAACAGCCGGGAGGTCCTTGACCGCTCCCACACCAGCGGGTCAAACGGTGACAACAGGGCGGTCGCCGTCACCCGCCGCGGCACGACCAGCCCGGGGCGGGCGTACGTCGGGCCGCGCCAGCCCGGTATCTCCACGGGGAGCAGCTCGCCGGCCTCGACCAGGGAGGAGACAGCCGCGGCGCCCTCGGCCGGCCGCAGCCGGAAGTAGTCGCGCAGGTCCTTGAGCGTGGCCACCCCGAGCGACACCGACGCCAGCCGCACGAGCTCGCGCTGTGCCTCTTCGCGGGTCGGCGTCGGCAGGGCGAGCACCTCAGCCGGCAAGACACGCTCGGTCACGTCGTACAGCCGCTCGAAGGAGCGGCGGGCCGAGGTGCTGACCTTCCCAGACCAGAACAGGTACTCCAGGGCGACCTTGGTGTCGTCCCAGCCCCACCAGTCACCCGAGCCCCGAGGCCCGTCGCGCAGTGCGCCAGCACCGACCGGGCCCTCGTCCTGGACCCGGCGCAGCACCTCCGCGACCAGCTCGGGGCGGTCTCGCATCACCCGCAGCGGACCGCCCCAACCTTCGTCGAGCGCCTCGGCCCGGGCCATCCGCCAGCGCAGCAGCGGGTGCAGGGCCACCGGCAGCAGGGACGCCTCGTGGCCCCAGTACTCGAACAGCTCGCGCCGCTCGTAGGCCAGGCGGTCGACCGACGAGCGGTCGTACGGGCCGAGCCGGGAGAAGGCCGGCAGGTAGTGGGCCCGCTCGAAGACGTTGACCGAGTCCATCTGCAGCAGCCGGGTCGCACGTAGAACCTTGCGCACCGCAGGCAGGCCCGGCGTCCCGGTCCTGGGCGGTTTGGAGCTGCGCGGCACCGCTGCGCGCGCCCCGAACCCTTGGGCAGACAGGGCGACCCGCAGGGCCTGCACCGGGGACAGGCCCTCCATGCCCCGCATCCTGTCAGGCCGTCCGTAGGCTCAGGCGGTGGCCGACGTCAGCGTGAGACCCGCCCGACCCGAGGACGCCGAGCGGATCGCCCGGGTACAGCTGGCGACCTGGCGGGAGGCGTACGCCGCCCTACTGCCCCCTCATGCGCTCGACGTCCCGGAGGTCGAGGTCGCCGCGGTCTGGCTCGACGCCGTCGAGGCCCCGCCCACCCCCGCGCACCGGGTTCTCGTGGCGATGGATGCCCACGAGCTGGTCGGGTTCGCCGCCGGCCAGCCCTTGGAGGGCGACACCACCGTCGAGCTGGCGACGCTGCTCGTCGAGCCCCGCTGGGGCCGTCGCGGCCACGGTTCCCGGCTGCTCGCGGCGACCGTCGACCTGTGGCGGGCCGACGGGGCAACCCGGGCGGTGACGTGGGCCTTCGAAGCCGACCACGTCCTGACCGGGTTCCTGGAGACCGCGGGCTGGGCCTTCGACGGGCTCGGCCGCGGGCTGGACACCGGGGCGCGGATCGTGACCCAGCGGCGGCTGCATGTCGACCTCACCGCGGCCCCCGAGTTCTGACGGCTCCTTGGTCCACTCCCCCGGCCACGTCCAGGCCGAATCGAGGCGGACGCAAGGTGACCAGGACGGCGGAGGCCGCGATGGACACGGACGGCGGATGCAACGGGACCAGGACGGCCGGGTCGCGGGGGCTGCGGGGGGGCTCAGCCCCGTCGCAGCCGGACGGCGGTGCGCATCGCCCGACGCCCGCGGGAGGAGTCCCGGGCGAGGTCATAGGCGACTGCCAGGCGGTACCACGCCCGCCAGTCCTCCGGCGCCTGCTCCACCTCGGCTTGACGCAAGCTGAAGTGCG
>JAYTHS010000442.1:0-3556 GCA_043732345.1 Frankiales bacterium
TTCTGCAGGTCGCGCATGAGGTCCAGGATCTGGGCCTGCACGGTGACGTCCAGGGCAGTGGTGGGCTCGTCGGCGATGAGCAGCTCGGGGTTGCACGACAGCGACATGGCGATCATGGCGCGCTGCCGCATGCCCCCGGAAAACTGGTGCGGGTAGTCATCGACGCGCTTGTCCGGCGTCGGGATGCCGACCCGGTCAAGCATCTCGATCGCTCGGGCGCGCCCGGCCTTCTTGGAGACGTTGTTGTGGATCCGGTAGGCCTCGCTGATCTGCGACCCGATGGTGAAGTAGGGATGCAGCGCCGACAGCGGGTCCTGGAAGATCATGGCCATCTGCTGGCCGCGCAGCAGGCGGACCTCCTCCTTCGTCGCGGCGATCAGCTCGGTCCCACCGAGCCAGACCTCACCGCCGAGCTGGGCCCGCGTCCCCTTGTGCAGCCCGAGGATCCCCAGGCTGGTGACGCTCTTGCCTGAGCCCGACTCCCCCACGATGCCGAGCGTCTTGCCCTTCTCAAGCGTGAAGGACAGGCCGTCCACCGCACGTACGAGACCGTCGTCGGTCGGGAAGTGGATGGTCAGGTCGCGGACCTCCAGGAAGGCGGTCGGCGCGGGCCGGGGCGGCTGGGTACCGGTGTCCAGGCTCAGGGTCACTCGTCAGGTCCTTGTCTCACGGGGTGGATGCAGACTACGTCGCCGCGGGCCAGGAGTAGGTCACCTTGGTGTCGACGAAGGCGTAGAAGACGTCCACCATGATGGCCCCGCCAAGCAGTGCGCCGAGGTCCAGGCCGACGTTCGTGACGATCGGGGCAAAAGCGGGTCGCGGTCAGGGCTCGTCGTGGGTCAAGGCGCGTCGTGGGTCGGGTAGCGGACGATGGCCGCGAACTCGGCGGCGTCCAGGGAGGCGCCCCCGACGAGGGCACCGTCGACGTCCGGCTGCTGCATCAAGGTGGCGACATTGCCCGCCTTGACCGAGCCGCCATACAGGACCCGGGCACCGGCAGCGACTTCGCTTCCGGCGAGCTCAGCCAGCTGTGCGCGCAGCGCACTGCAGACCTCCTGGGCATCCTGCGGGGTCGCGACCTCACCGGTGCCGATGGCCCACACCGGTTCGTAGGCCAGCACGAGCGTCGGCAGGACCCCGGCCGGGACCCCCGCCAGGGCCGCCACGAGCTGGGCGACGCAGTGCGCGACGTGCTCGCCGGCCTGGCGCACGGCCAGTCCCTCCCCCACGCACAGGATCGGCGCCAGGCCGTGCCTGCCCGCGGCGAGCAGCTTGCTCCGCACGACGTCATCGGTCTCGCGGTGGTGCTCACGCCGCTCGGAGTGCCCCACCAGGACGTAGCTGCAGCCGAGCTTGGCCAGCATCACCCCGCTGACGTCGCCGGTGTAGGCGCCCCCGTCGTGCGGCGAGAGGTCCTGGGCCCCGTAGCGCAGGCGGAGCTTGTCGCCGTCGACAAGGGTCTGCACGCTGCGCAGGTCGACGAAGGGCGGCAGCACGCACACCTCGACGGCCTCGAGGTCCCTGCTCGACAGCGAGAACGCCAGCTTCTGGACCAGCGCGATGGCTTCAAGGTGGTTGTTGTTCATCTTCCAGTTGCCGGCCATCAGCGGGGTGCGGCTCATGAGAGGACCTCCAGGCCCGGCAGGGCCTTGCCCTCGAGGGCCTCCAGGCTCGCTCCCCCGCCGGTGCTGATGTGGGTGAAGCGCGACTCCTCCAGCCCCAGCGCGCGGACGGCAGCGGCCGAGTCGCCGCCGCCCACCACCGTGAGCGCATCGACCAGGTCGGCGATGGCGGTGGCCACCCCGCGGGTGCCCTCGGCGTAGGGGGCCAGCTCGAAGACCCCCATCGGGCCGTTCCAGAAGACCGTCCGGGCGCCCTGGAGGGCCTCGGTGAACAACTGGACGGAGCGCGGGCCGATGTCCAGCCCCATCCGGTCGGCGGGGATCGCCGTGGCGTTCACGACGTCGTGCTCGACGTCGGCGCTGAAGGCGGTCGCGGCCACGACGTCGACGGGCAGCACGATCTTGCCGCTCTGGAGCAGCGTGCGGCACTGCTCGAGCATCTCGGATTGCAGCAGGCTGGTGCCGACCTCGTGGCCCTGGGCCGCCAGGAAGGTGAAGCACATGCCGCCTCCGACGAGCAGCCGGTCGACCGTGGGCAGCAGCGCCTCGATGACGGCGATCTTGTCGCTCACCTTGGAACCGCCGAGCACGACGACGTATGGGCGGGCCGGGTTGATGGACAGCCGCTTGAGCACCTCGACCTCGGCGATGACCAGCGGCCCGGCCGCGTGCGGGAGGCGCTGCGCCACGTCGTACACGCTGGCGTGCTTGCGGTGGACGGCCCCGAAGGCGTCGTCGACGTAGAGGTCGGCAAGCGCGGCGAGCTCGTCGGCCAGCCCGGCCCGCTCGGCGTCGTCGTTGCTGGTCTCGCGCGGGTCGAAGCGGACGTTCTCCAACAGCACCAAGCCACCTGTACCGAGCTCCGCGACGGCCGCCCGGGCATCAGCGCCCACGACGTCGGTCGCGAGCCGGACAGGCCGGCCGAGCAGCTCCTGCAGCCGCACGGCGACCGGCGCGAGCGAGAAGGCCGGGTCGGGGGCGCCCTTCGGCCGGCCCAGGTGGGCGACGACGACGACCTTCGCGCCCCGCTCCAGCAGCGAGCCCAGCAGCGGCAGGCTGGCCCGGATCCGGCCGTCGTCGGTGATGGTCGCTCCGTCCAGCGGGACGTTGAGGTCACAGCGGACCAGCACGGTCTTCCCGCTGACGTCCAGGTCGTCGGCCGTGGGCAGGGGGCGTCGCACTAGAGGGTCTGGCCGACGAGGCCGATGAGGTCGACCAGGCGGTTGGAGTAGCCCCACTCGTTGTCGTACCAGCCGACGACCTTGACCTGGTCGCCGAGGGCCTTGGTGAGCGGCGCGTCGAAGATGCACGAGGCCGGGTCGGTGACGATGTCGCTGGACACGATCGGGTCGGTGTTGTAGCGCAGGTAGCCCTTCATGGGACCGTCGGCGGCGGCCTTCACCGCGGCGTTGACCTCCTCGGCCGTGACGCTGCGGGACAGCTGCACCGTCAGGTCGGTCGCGGACCCGGTCGGGATCGGGACCCGTATGGCGTAGCCGTCGAGCTTGCCCTTGAGCTCGGGCAGCACCAGGCCGATCGCCTTCGCAGCCCCCGTGCTGGTCGGCACCAGGTTGAGCGCGGCGGCGCGGGCCCGGCGCAGGTCCTTGTGCGGGGCGTCCTGCAGGTTCTGGTCCTGGGTGTAGGCGTGGATCGTGGTCATCAGGCCGCTCTCGATGCCGAACGACTCGTCCAGCACCTTGGCCATCGGGCCGAGGCAGTTGGTGGTGCAGGAGGCGTTGGAGATGATGTCCTGGCTGCCGTCGTACTCGCCGTGGTTGACGCCCATGACGACCGTCAGGTCCTCGCCCTTGGCCGGCGCGGAGACGATGACCTTCTGGGCGCCGGCGTCGAGGTGGCCGCGGGCCTTCGCGGCGTCGGTGAAGATGCCGGTGGACTCGATGACCACGTCGACGCCGAGCTCGCCCCACGGCAGG
>JAYTHS010000443.1:0-3550 GCA_043732345.1 Frankiales bacterium
CGGCCTGGCTGCTGCCCCGGACTGCTCGGCGGCCAGCGCTGCGGTCAGGCGCTCCTGGAGCCAGGTGGGCGCGGGGACGTCGGGCAGGCCGGCGAGGGCCACCCCGACGGCCGGCAGGACGGCCTGCAGGTCGGCGAGCGCCGGGCCGCAGACCGGGCAGCCGTCGATGTGCTCCGCGACGACGGGCGTCGCTTCGGTCGCGAGGACGTCGGCGAGGGCGTCGAGACGATCGCCGTCGGGGAACCGCGCGCAGGCACGGCCGACGCCGTTCATGGCCGTTCCCCTTCCTGCTCATGCGAGTCCCCCGCAGGTCCGACGGCGGTGACGGTCCCGGGGTTCCGCTCGACGGGTGCCGGTGTCGAGGGGCCCGGGGCCGACGGTGCCGGTGCCGAGAGGGCCGAGGCCGAGGGTGCCAGGTGGCCCAGGGTGACCGCGAGCCGTGCCCGGCCGCGGGAGCAGCGCGACTTGACCGTGCCGGAGGGGACGCCGAGGACCGCCGCGGCCTGCTCGACGGACATCCCCTCGAGGTCTACCAGGACGATCGCGGTCCGCTGCTCGACCGGCAGCAGGGCCAGCGCTCGGCCGACGTCCGGGACCGTCTCGCGCTCGCCGAGCCGGTCGCGGGGCTCGGCGGGCAGCTGCTCGGGCAGCGGCACGGTGGGCCGGGCGGCCTGGCGGCGTACCCGGTCCAGGCAGGCGTTGACGACGATGCGGTGCAGCCAGGTCGTGACGCGGGCGTCCCCGCGGAAGGACGCTGCCGCCCGGTACGCCGACAGGCATGCGTCCTGGACGGCGTCGGCGGCCTCCTCGGGCTCGCCGAGGGTGCGCAGCGCGACGGCCCACAGCCGCTGGCGGTGCTGCCGGACCAGTGCGTCGAAGGCGTCCGGGTCACCGGCCAGGTGGGCCGCCAGCAGGGCGCGGTCGCGCTCGTCGCCGGCGTCCCCCTCGTCCACGACTGCAGGCTATCGGGCCCGGGCCGGGTCGAAGGGCGTGTCAGGGCCAGGTTGAAGGGTTGGCCGGCTCGTGTCGGGGTCGGGTCGGCGGGCGCGTCAGGACCGGACGAACCGCAGCTCGGACACGCCGACCTGGTAGCCGCGACCGATGCGCGGCAGCCTCGTGAGCCACACCAGCCAGTACCGACCCTTGGCCCCCGGGGGCAGGAGGACCGTGGCGAGCTGTCCAGTGTCTCGCACGCTCGCGACGAGCCGGAACGACTCCGCGCTCACCCCCACGGTGTCGGCGGCGCGCACCTGCAGGCTCGCGCCGGGGGCGGTCAGCCCGACCTGCACGGTCCGCAGCGCGGTCGGGCTGCCCAGGTCCAGCAGCAGCCCCACGCCCGACTTGAGCCCACCGAGCGCGGCGCTGTCGTAGCGGTCGGTCGTCCACGCGGTGCTGCTGTCGCCGTCGACGGCGTTGCGCACCTGGTCGGGGGCCTCCGAGCCGTCCCCGGGCGGTGGGTCGAAGTCACGTATCGCCACCCGGGTCAGGTCCACCGCGCTGCCGGCCGACCGGGAGCCACCGGGCGGCGGGGTCGGGGAGGTCGAGGTCGAGGTCGTCACGATGGCGTCGACGGCGTTGACGCGCCGTGGCAGGTCGCCGACCGCCAGCCCGAGCAGGTACCCGCCGACGGCGACGGCCCCGACGACCATCAGCGCGAGGGCCCAGGGAAAGAAGCGCCGACGCCTGCTCGGGCCACGCTGTTCCAGCGCTGCGAGCCGTGCCTTCCGGGCGGGTACGACGGCCTGCTCGACGAGGTCAGCCAGGCCGGCTGGTGTGGGCGAGGGCTGAGCGGTCGCGGGGCGGTCCAGGGCCCGGACCAGGACGTCGTCGAGCTCGCGGGACACCGCGGCGCGGACCTTGCGGGCGCTGCTGCTGCCAGCGATCGGCAGCGAGCCGGGCGGCAGCGGACTTGCCAGCGGCCAGCGCCCCGTGACGAGCGCGAAGGCAACCGCGGCGAGGTCCCGTGTGTCGTCGGTGACCTCGCGGGGCGGGTCGGCGGGCGTGAGAACGGCCGCGATCTCGACGTCGGTCAGCCGGACCCGCCCGTCGGCGGTGACCAGCAGGTTGCCGGGGTGCAGGCGACCGTGCCGCAGCCCCCGGGCATGGGCGACCCGCAGCGCGTCCGCGACCTGCCGGACAAGGTCGCTGGCCTCCGGCCCGTCCAGCGGCCCGTCGTCCTGCAGCAGGTCGTCCAGGCGGCGCCCCTCGACCCACTCGCTGATGACGTACGCGACCGGCCCGCGGGGCAGCGCCTGGACGTCGGCGTCGTAGACCCGCACCAGCCCCGGGTGGGAGGCCGCCCCGGTCCGGACGGCGGCGTCGAGCAGCGGCTGGACCGCCAGGCGCCCGCCCGCGCCCGAGGCATCGGCCAGCCGGACCGCGACCGGCCTGGCCAGCACCTCGTCGTCGGCCCGCCACAGGCAGGCGGGGCCGCCGCCGACCTGCTCGAGTAGGACGTAACGCCCGGCCAGCCGGTCCCCGGCCTGCAGCGCTCCGGGGACGGCCGACGAGCGCAGGTCCGTCACCCGGCGAGCGTATCGGGGCGGGCTGGCCATCCGCCGTGTCTACGGGGCGGGGCGGACCGCGCCGACATAGCCGTCGAGGTAGACCGGCTGCACCTTCACGACGTCACCGGTGTGCGGGGCGACGACCATCAGACCACCCCCGGCGTACAGCGCGACATGGTGGATGGAAGCCGGGTCGGCGGGGTTGCTGGCCCAGAAGAGCAGGTCACCCGGCTGCAGCTCGCCGAGTGCGACGTGTGGGCCGGCGTACCACTGCTGCTGGGCGACACGGGGCAGCCGGATCCCGGCCGCGGCCCAGGCGGCCCCGGTCAGGCCTGAGCAGTCGTACGACGAGGGGCCGGTGGCTCCCCAGACGTAGGGCTTGCCGAGCTGGGCGCGGGCGAAGGCGAGGGCAGCGACCCCGGCGGGGCTCCCGGCACTCAGGCCTCCCGATCCCAGGCCGAGCCCGGTCAGCGTCCCAGCGGCGACCTGCGCCGCGGCGAGCTGGGTGGCAGCGCGGGCGGCGGCGTCGGCCTCGGCGGTGCGCCGCTGCTGCTCGGCGAGCTGGGCGACGGTGGCGTCGGCCTGGGCGAGCAGATCGTCGGTCTGGGCGAGCAGGGCCCGGACGGCGTCGGCCTGGGCCGAGACCCGCCGCTGCAGGGCGGTCGAGGCCTCAGCAGCGGCCGCGAGCCGGGCCTCGGCCTGGCGGCGGGCGGTCACGGCGGTCCCGGCGGCAGACAGCTTCCGGGAGTCCCCGTTCAGCACGACGCTGAGCTGGTGGATCCGCCCGAAGGCCTCCATGAGGTCGTTGCTGGCCAGAACGCTGGCGTAGAGCCCCGACGTGCCGCCGGACATGTACAGGGCCCGGATGCGCTGCTGCCGCAGGGCCTCGCTGGCCCCCTCAGTGGACTGGGCCTGCTGCAGGTCGTGGGTGGCGGTGAGGTGGGACGTGACGGCCGCCCCGAGATCGGCGTACGCCGCGTCGTACTGCTCGGTCGCGATCTCGGCCTGGGTGCGCAGGGCGTCGACCCTGGTGCGCAGGGCCG
>JAYTHS010000444.1:0-11414 GCA_043732345.1 Frankiales bacterium
CAGGAGATCGTCGACACCTGCGACTTCTTCCTCGGTGAGGGGCGACGGCTGTACGGCCAGACGGTGCCGTCGGAGATGCGCGACAAGCAGCTGTTCACCTTCCGGGTGCCGGTGGGCGTCGCCGGGATCATCACCGCGGGCAACTTCCCGGTCGCCGTGCCGAGCTGGTACCTCGTGCCGGCACTGCTGTGCGGCAACGCCGTCGTCTGGAAACCTGCCGACTACAGCGCGGCGCTCGGTGACGCGCTCACGCAGCTATTCGTCGCCGGCGGGGTCCCTGCAGGGGTCCTGAACACCGTGCACGCCGACGGTCCGACCACCTTCGAGGGGCTCAGCCTGGCGCTCGCCGCCGGGTTGGTGCAGAAGGTCGGCTTCACCGGATCCTCCGAGGTCGGGGTGCGGATCGGCGAGCTCTGCGGCCGGCACCTGCAGAACCCCTGCCTGGAGCTCGGTGGCAAGAACCCCCTCGTCGTCATGCCCGACGCCGACCTGGACCTCGCCGCCGAGGGCGCGCTGTTCAGCGGCTTCGGTACCGCCGGTCAGCGGTGCACCTCCCTGGGGGTCGTCGTCGTCCACGAGGACGTCGCCGAGGCCTTCCTCGAGCGGCTGCTGAGCCGCCTCGACGCCGCCGTCCTGGGTGACCCGACGCAGGACGTGCTGTATGGCCCGATGCTGTCCGAGCGCTTCCTCGCGGGGTTCGAGAAGTGGCTCGGCGAGGTGCAGCCGCACCACGTGGTCCACGGACCGACCGGCCGGATCACGTCCGCGAACCCTCGACCAGGCTTCCTCGGCGACCCCGACGCCGGGGTGTTCGCACACCCGACTGTCGTCACGGGCGTGACGGCTGACGACGCGCTCTACCGCAACGAGACCTTCGGACCGCTCGTGCCGGTGACGACCTTCCGGACGTTCGACGAGGCTGTGGAGCTGGCCAACGGCCACGGCTACGGCCTGTCGTCGGCGATCTACACCGCCTCGGCGCAGACGGCGTTCCGCTTCCGGCAACGGGTCAGCGCCGGCATGCTGTCGGTCAACAACTCCACCTCCGGCGCCGAGGCGCACCTGCCGTTCGGCGGGAACGGCAAGAGCGGCAACGGTTCCCGGCAGAGCGGGGTGTGGGTCCTGGACCAATTCACCCGTTGGCAGTCGATGAACTGGGACTTCGCCGGCAAGCTGCAGAAGGCCCAGATGGACAACGAGACCGCCACCCCGGTCGACCCGGGTTTCCGGCTGTCCGTGTGACGAACACTGCGTTAGCCACCTATGAGGGGTGGGCATTCGATCTTGCACCCGCGGGGGCCTCTTAGCCCTGTGCGCAGGGACTCCGAGCTCAAGGACGACGATTCGTTGGCCTTCGACCTCGAGGCGACGGGCCTGGTTGCTCGCAGCGATGGCGGACTCCACTGGTGCCGCCGTCGTCGTCACCTCGAGACCGGGCACACCCGACCCGACGCCAGCACGGTCGAGATCGGCATGACCACCTCGCCCGGCTCTCGAGGCGGACGGGTGGTGGTGGCGGGCCAGCTGGGAGCTGGTCCTCCTCGACCAGCAGGGATCAGCCGGCCCGGCTTCCCAGGACCGCGATGAGGACGATGACAGCGAAGATCCCGAGGATGGCGACGGCAACCACCCACGGCCGGGTCGCCGTCGCAGGCCGACCGACCAACCTCGGCAGCGCCGGTTCGTCCTCGACCGGTCCGCGGTCATCGGCTCTCGAGGCAGCTGCGCCGGGGCCGGCAGGTGCGGGTGCTCGGGTGGGGGGTGGGGTCGGGCGGCGGGTGGCCAGCGCGATGACCGCGGACATGCTCAGCTCGCCGGTCACGAGCACCGCGGCGTACCCGGGGTGGCCCTTGACGGTGAGCGCCACGGCCACAGCGAGCACGGGCAGGAACCACAGCAGGAACAGCGCGCTGCGCGGCACTCCCGACGATCGGGTCGGGTCGGAGGTGCTCATGGCTCCACCCTAGGCAGGCTCACCACCCCCACGCGTGATCAACGGAGCCAGCAGGGGTGGCTGCGGGGTCCCTGCGCCCCTGCTGGTTCCGTTGATCACGCGTGGGGGGCTGCGGCGCGGTACCACCTCGGGGAGGTCGACACCGGTGGGGTGAGGTGCGCCTTGACGACCAGCAGGTTGGGTCGGCGGGAGGCGATCCCCTGCGCCACCGCGGCGCCGAGCTCGGCGACGGTAACCTCGCGTGCGTCGACCCGGAAGGCATAGGCCAGCGCGACGAAGTCCGGCGGCTCGAGGTCGCAGCCCACGGGGGTCTCGCCGTCCTTGGTGAAGTCGTAGGCCAGCATCCCGTAGCCGCCGTCGTCGACCAGGACCGTCGTGAGCGGGATGCCCTCCTGCGCGGCCGTCGCAAGGTCGCCGCACGCGAACAGGAAGCCACCGTCACCGACCAGCGCGACCGTCGGCCGTCCGGTCAGGGCCGCCCCGAGACCGGCCGGGAAGCCGAAGCCGAGAGTCCCCCACCCGACGGGGTAGGCGAGCCCGCGCGGTCCGCCGATCCTGCCGAAGCCTCCGTACCAGTAGCCGGCGACGCACATGTCGGCCACCACGACGGCGTCGGGCGTCAGGCCGCTCTCCAACGCCTGGAGGAGGTCCAGCTCGGGACCGGCGTAGGTCTCGCGGGTCGGCCGCACCGCCCACAGCTCGCGCGGCTCGGGCGGCAGGGCCTCGAGCAGTACGGCGACGCCGGCGGGGACCTCGAGTGGCAGGTAGACGTCGGGCACGAGGTTGACGGGCTGTGCGAGGTCGACCGTGACGACCCAAGGGGGCCGGGGTTGCCGAAAGCCCTGGGTGTTCATCCCGTCGAGGTCACTGCCCATGACCACGACGACGTCTGCAGCGTCCCACAGCGCCCCGGCCTCGGGGGTGTGCGGGGGGAGCGGAACCAGGTTGGGGTGGTCCGGTGGCAGCAGGCCCCTCCCGCCGTACGACGTGAGCACCGGTGCGCCGAGCCGGACCGCGAGGTCCTGCACCAGGGAGCCGGCCCCTGCCGCCGTGGCCCCTCCCCCGGCCCAGACCAGGGGACGTGAGAAGTGCTTCGGGAAAGGGTTTGTGCCGTCGTGCACACGCGGCAGGGGACTGTCGTGCAGTGGGGGCTGGGGGAGGACGACATGGGCAGACAGCAGGTCGGTCGGGATCTCCAGGTAGACCGGCCGGCGGGGGTGCTGCATCGCGAGCCAGCCGGCACGCACAACGATGGCGTGCAGGTCCTCGGCCCTCTCGACCCTGAGCTGGGCCTTGGTGACAGGCCGGAAGAACGAGGCCTGATCGGTCGTCTCGTGCAGGACGCCCCGGAAGACCCCGGGAAGGCGCGCGGTCGTGGGGATGTCGGTCGCGATGACCAGCAGCGGGGTGTGGCACGAGAACGCCTCCCCCGTTGCGGTCACAATGTTGGACGCGCCGGGGCCAGTGGTCGTCAGGGCCACCCCCAGTCCGCCGCTTGCCCGGGCCCAGCCGTCCGCGGCGTAGCCGGCGGTCTGCTCGTGTCGGACCCCGACGAGGCGGACTGCACTGCCCGGGAAGGCCTTCCAGGCAGCGAGGTTATGCACCCCGGGCAAGCCGAAGGCAACCTCGACGCCCAGCTCCTCCAGCGCGGCGACGAGCGCCTCACCTCCGGTCGGCACGGATGACCTCCTGAACTTCGGTGTGCGACAGCCCCAGCCCGGTCAGCACCTCGACGGTGTGCTGGCCCAGCAGGGGCGGGGCGGTGAGGGGGCGCGGGCGGGCGCCGTCCAGGCGCAGCGGGCTCCCCACCAGGGTGACCGGTCCCGCCGGGTGCGCGAGCTCGGTCAGCTGGCCGGTGGCCAGCAGCTGCGGGTCGGTCTGCACGGCAGCCAGGTCCTGCACGGGCGCGCAGGGGACGCCATGGGCCTCCAGCTCGGCGGCCCACTCCCGGGCGGGCCGGGTGGTCGTGACCTGCTCCAGGGCCGCCAGGACGGCGGCCCGGTCCGCCACCCGGCCGGCGTTCGTCGTCCAGCCCGGCTCGGGGACGACCCCGAGGGCGGCGCACAGGGCGACGTACTGCGCGTCGTTCCCGGCCCCGAGGACCAGCGCCGTGTCGGCGCAGCGCAGGGGGCCGTACGGGACGATGTTGGGGTGGGCGTTGCCGGTCGGGCCGGGTACGACCCCGCCGACGAGGGCGTTGCTCGCCTGGTTGACGAGCATCGACACCGCGGCCTCGAGCAGGCCGACCTCGACCTGCAGGGGCCGCCGGGCGACCAGCCCGGCGAGGGCCCCTACCGCGGCGTACAGGCCGGTGACGACGTCGACGACGGCGACCCCGACCTTGGTGGGCTGGTCGGTCCCGGTGACGGACATCAGCCCGCTGCGGGCCTGGGCCATTACGTCGTAGCCGGGCTTGTCACCGTCGGGCCCGTCGCCGCCTGCGCCACGGACCGACACCCAGACCGCAGACCTGCTCTGCCGCAGCGGTTCCAGGCCCAGCGAGAGCAGGTGTCGAGGGAGGAAGTTCTCCACCACGACGTCGGCCGCGGTGGCGAGGCGGGACACGACGGCCAGCCCGGCAGGGGTCGTGAGGTCCAGGGCGACCGAGCGGCGGTCCCGGTTGACGCTGAAGAAGTAGGCAGCGTCCTCGCCGTGGAACGGTGGACCCCAGTGCCGGGTGTCGTCCCCGACACCCGGTCGCTCGATCTTGACGACGTCGGCGCCGAGGTCGGCGAGGACCGTGCAGCAGTACGGCCCCGCGAGCACCCGCGACAGGTCCAGCACCTTGATCCCGGCGAGCGGGCCGGGACGGGCGAGGACCTCGGGCCAGCCGGGGCCGTCCGCGAGGGTCTGGGCGAGGGGCACGACCTGACGCTATCGGCGGTGGCGCCGAGGGGTGGTTGGACGCGCCGATAGGACCACCCGCCGATGGGTTGTCCTGTCGGTAGAGGCCCTGCGGGTCAGGACTTCTCGATGCTCACCGGGGTCGTGGTGCTGGGACCGGCGGGGCAGGCGCGGACCATCCGCTTGGAGCTGCTCAACGGCGGGGCGACGTCCTCGAGCTACGTGTCGTGCCGAGGACCGCTCGGAAGTGATCGCGGTGGTTAGGCCGCTGCCGACGAGGTGGGTGCCCAGGGTGACCACGAACAGGTTGCTCCGGCCGAGCTTGTCCGAGAGCTTGCCGACGACCAGGGCGCCGACCACCTCGCCCAGCACGAGGTGACAGGCTGGAGGCATGTTGCTGGACCCTCGCGCCCTGCCTGAGGAGGTGCTGATCTTCCTCGCTGAGCGGCACCTCGCCACGTTGACCACGCTGCGTCCCGACGGCTCCCCGCACGTCGTCGCAGTGGGCTTCACCTGGGACGACGAGGCCGGGCTGGCCCGGGTGATCACCAACCGGACGAGCCGCAAGGCCGCCCATGCCCGCCTCGGTGGGCGGGCCGTGGTCGCCCAGGTCGACGGTCCGCGGTGGCTGGCCCTCGAGGGGACCGTCCTCTATAGCGACGACCCCGACCGGGTCGCCGAGGCCGTCCGCCGGTACGCCGTGCGGTACCGGCAGCCGGCCGAGAACCCGCTGCGGGTCGCTCTGGAGATCACCGTCGACCGGGTGCTCGGCCGGGGTTAGCGGACCGACCCGCGGTCCTCCCAGGGCGTGCTCAGCACGACGGTCGTCCGGGTCGAGACCGCTGCGGCTTCCCGGATCTGCTGCAGGAGCGTCTCGAGGTCGGCGGTCGTCGGGACCCGGACCTTCAGGATGTAGCTCTCGACGCCGGCGACGCTGTGGCAGGCCTCGAGCTGGGGCAGGTGCGCCAGTCGCTCGGGCAGGTCGTCGGGCGACGCCGGGTCGATCGGGGTGATGGAGACGAACGCCGTGAGCGGGGCTCCGGCGGCGGTGGGGTCCACCTGCGCGCCGTACCCGAGGATCGCCCCGCGCTGCTCCAGGCGACGCACCCGCTGATGGACGGCGCTGGTCGACAGGCCGGTGTCGCGGGCCAGGTCGGTGAAGGAGCGTCGGCCGTCGTCCACGAGCAGCCGCAGCAGCTGGCGGTCGAGCTCGTCGAGGTCGTTCATGCTGCCCGGCTCACCCGGAAACCAGGGACCGGCCGATGACCAGGCGCTGTACCTGGTTGGTCCCCTCGAAGATCTGCATGATCTTGGCCTCCCGGAAGAACCGCTCCGCCGGGTGGTCCTCGACGTAGCCGGCTCCGCCGAGGACCTGGATGGCGTCGGTCGTGACCCGCATGGCGGTGTCGGTCGCGAAGAGCTTGGCCATCGAGGCCTGGAGGCCGTACGGCCGGCCGGCATCCTTCAGCCGTGCGGCCGACAGGTAAAGCGACCGGGCGGCCTCGACCTGTGTCGCGAGGTCGGCCAGCAGGAACGTGATGCCTTGGAACTGCCCGATGGGCTTGCCGAACTGCCGCCGCTCCCGCGCGTAGCCGACGGCGAGCTCCAGCGCGGCCTGCGCGAGACCCACGGCGCAGGCGGCGATCCCGAGCCGGCCGGAGTCCAGGCCGCTCATGGCGATCGCGAAGCCCTTACCCTCGCCAGCCAGCAGCCGGTCGGCCGGGACGCGGGCGCCGTCCAGCGCGACGGTGGCCGTGACGGAGGAGCGCATCCCCATCTTGCGCTCGGGCCGCAGCGCCGACAGGCCGGGTGTCGAGGCGTCCGCCAGCAGGCAGGAGATGCCCGACGGGCCGGGCCCACCGGTGCGGACCATCAGGTTGTAGAAGTCGGCGTGGCCGCCGTGTGTCACCCAGGCCTTGGCACCGTCCACGACATAGGCGTCGCCGTCGAGGCGGGCCCGGGTCGACAGCGCGGCGGCGTCCGAGCCCGAGTGCGCCTCGCTCAGGCAATAGGCCCCGAGCAGTTCGCCACCCAGCATGTCCGGCAGCCACCGAGTCTGCTGCTCCTCAGAACCCCACTGCGCCAGCGGGAAGCACGCCAGAGTGTGCACGCTGACGCTGACCGCGACACCGGCCCAGCCGCGGGCCAGCTCCTCCAGCACCTGAAGGTAGACCTCGTAGGACTGGCCGCCCCCGCCCAGCTCCTCGGCGTACGGCAGGCCGAGCAGTCCGGCCTTGCCCAGGGTGCGGAACAGCTCGCGGGGGAACTCCGACGCCGCCTCGGTCGCGTCGACCCGTGGCAGCAGTTCGCCGTCGACCAGCTCGCGGGTCAGGCCGAGCAGCGCCTCGGCCTCGGGCCTGGGCAGCTTGCGCGCGACGGTCGTCATGGGGTGCAGACTATCGAGGTGCAAGGCTCGCGTCGTGCCCGGACAGTTGATGCTCCTCGACTCCCCCGGCCTGTGGTACCGCGCCTTCCACGGGATCCCGCTGACCGTCACCTCTGCGCAGGGTGAGCCGGTCAACGCCGTCCGCGGTTTCTTGGACATTGTCGCCCGCCTTGTGCGGGACACCCGGCCCGTTCGGCTGGTCGCGACCATCGACCTCGACTGGCGGCCGGCGTTCCGGGTCGCGGCAGTCCCGTCGTACAAGCTGCACCGGACGCTGGAGGGCGGGGCCGAGGCCGAGCCGCCCGAGCTCGCACTGCAGGTCGAGGTCCTGCTAGAGGTGCTCGCCGCGCTTGGGGTTCCCGTCGTTGGGGTCGATGGCTACGAGGCGGACGACGTCCTGGGCACGCTCGCGACCCGGGAGCCTGGCGCCGTGGACGTCGTCACCGGCGACCGCGACCTGCTACAGCTGGTGCGTGATGCAGGCCCGGTCCGGGTGCTCTACGCGGTGGAGAAGATGAAGCCGTACGACGAGGCGGCCGTCACCGCCAAGCACGCCATCCCCGGCACGATGTACGCCGAGCTGGCCGTGCTGCGGGGCGATCCCAGCGACGGGCTGCCAGGGGTCAAGGGCATCGGTGACAAGACCGCCGCGGCACTTGTCTCGCGCTTCGGGACCGTCGAGCAGGTGCTGGCGGCCCTGGACGCCGGGGTGCAGGACGGCTTCCCGGCCGGCTCGCGGGCCAAGCTCGAGGCGGCCCGCGACTACCTCGCTGTGGCGCCGGCCGTCAGCCGGGTCGTGTGCGACCTGTCGATTCCGGTGCTGGCCGACGAGCTGCCCCGCACACCCCACGACCCGGTGCGGTTGGTGGAGCTGTCGACCCGCTGGGGCCTGGACAGCCCGCTGGAGCGCTTTCTGCAGGCCCTGGAGGTCGCCCACTCCTAGACTGGTTTCAACGTCCTGCCTAGGCCTTCCGACCTCGCGGCGGCGTCAGACGGCGTCCTGGATGTCCCGGTCGTCAGCACGCAGCAAGCCCGTCCACGGCGGCCTGCGGTAGCTGGAGAACGACGTGTTTGTCCTCCCCTCGCTCGGTGGCCGCGGGTCGCCCGTCGCCACGGGAAGCTCGACGCGGCCGAGGCGATCGCGCTGGTACCGGCCCTGGCCCACTCCGGCCTGGACGGCTCCTACCGCTACGACGACTGCGGCACCGACGACGCGCGGCTGGTGCTGGCCGTGGTCCAGGCAGCTCGCCGGTTCGGTGCCCTCGTGCTGCCCCGAACGACAGGCTCCCGCTGCTCGAGGCCCCGATCCTGCGGCCGAGCAAGCAGGGCGACGGCCGGTGGATGTTCGCTATCCCCTGGGTCGGTCGGGCACGGCGGATCGGGCACGGGCGGACGGGTGGGGTTCGCGCGCGGGTCAGACCACGCTGGTGTAGGCAACGACGCCGCGTCGGACGGCGCGCAGGGCTGCCCGGGCGTTACCGCGCACGGGCTCGGGCGCGACCAGGGCCACCTGCCCGAGCAGGTCGACGAGCTGCTTGCACCAGCGCACGAAGTCGCCCGCCGTCAGGTCCGGGTCGTCGTCGAGGACCAGCTCGAGGTCGGCCCCGCTGGCCCAGCGCCAGGCCGTCCACGCGAAGCCTGGGTCCGGCTCGCGCAGGAACGCGAGTCCCAGGTCTGCCTCGGCGTCGGCGAGCCGCCGCCAGAGCGAGGACATCTGGGTGAGCGTGGTGTGGATGGCACCGGCCGGGACGGTCGGCGAGACGTCCTCCGCCCGGCGGGTCTCGTAGACCAGCGCGGAGACGACCGCAGCCAGCTCGTCGGGCGCGAGCCCGTCCCACAGCCCGGCCCGCAGGCACTCGACGACCAGCAGGTCTGCCTCGTTGTAGACCCGGGCCAGCTGCTGGCCCGCAGGCGTGACCTGCTCGCCGTTCAGGTAGCCCTGCTGCTGCAGGAGCAGGCACACCGTGTCGAAGACACGGGCGATCGAGTGGGTCTTGCCTTCGACCTTGCGCTCGAGGGCGTCGGTCTCAGAGCGGAGCTTGGCGTGGCGCTCGGTCCAGCGCAGGTGCTGCTCGCGCTCGTTGCAGCCGTGCACGGGGTGCTGCCGCAGCTGGGCGCGCAGCCGGGTGAGCGTCTCGTCGTCACCGGCGGCCGAGCGGCTGCGGCCAGGCCGCTCGGGATGCAGACCAAGGGCCCGCAGCGAGGAGGCGAGGTCGCGGCGGGCCTGCGGCGAGCGGGCGTTGAAGTCCCGCGGCACCCGGACCCGACCCAGCGGCTCGACAGGTGCGGGGAAGTCGGCGTCGGACAGGCGACCGGCCCACCGGTCCTGGGTGACGACCAGCGGGTGGGCCTGCCCGGTCATCCCCAACCCGGGGTCCACGACGACAGCCAGCCCCGACCGGCGGCCGCTCGGTACGGCGATGACGTCCCCCGGCCGCAGCTTGTCCAGCGAGGCAGCAGCGTCAGCCCGGCGCTGGGCCCCGCCCTGCTTGGCCAGGTCGGTCTCGCGACGCTTGAGCGCCCGTCGTAGTGCGTCGTACTCCCCGACGTCACCGAGGTGGCAGGTCATCGCATCGGCGTAGCCGGCCAGGCCCTCGAGGTTCCGGGTGACCTGCCGAGCCAACCCGACGACCGAGCGGTCCGCCTGGAACTGCGCGAACGAGCTCTCCAGCAGCGCCCGGGCGCTCTCCCGGCCGACGCTCCCGACCAGGTTGACGGCCATGTTGTACGACGGCCGGAAGCTCGACCGCAGGGGGTAGGTCCGGGTGCTTGCGAGGCCGGCGACCTGCTTGGGGTCCAGGCCCTGCTGCCAGAGCACCACGGCGTGGCCCTCGACGTCGATCCCGCGGCGCCCGGCCCGGCCGGTGAGCTGGGTGTACTCCCCCGGCGTGATGTCGACGTGGGCCTCGCCGTTCCACTTGACCAGCTTTTCCAGCACGACCGAGCGGGCCGGCATGTTGATGCCCAGCGCGAGGGTCTCGGTGGCGAAGACGGCCTTGACGAGCCCCTGGACGAACAGCTCCTCCACGACCCCCTTGAAGGTCGGCAGCATCCCGGCGTGGTGGGCCGCGATCCCCCGCTCGAGCGCCTCGAGCCACTCCCAGTAACCCAGCACCCGCAGGTCCTTGCGCGGGATGTCGGCGGTCATCCGCTCGACGACGACGCGTACGGCGTCCCGCTCGACGGAGCTGTTGAGCCGCAGACCGGACCGCAGGCACTGCTCGACGGCGGCCGCACAACCCGCGCGGCTGAAGACGAAGGTGATCGCCGGCAGCAGCCCTTCGCGGCCCAGTCGTTCCAGCACCTCGACGCGGGTCGGCATCTGACGGCGGGGCGGGCGGGCGCCACGCTCCCGAGGGACGCGGAGCTCCTCGCGGGCCCGGCGGAGCAGCTCGCCGTTCACCTCGCCTAGTTTGTCGAAAACGGGAAACAGCCGGGTCCCGACCATGACGTGCTGGTGGAGCGGGACAGGCCGGTGCTCCTCCACGACGACCTCAGTGTCACCGCGGACCGTGATCAGCCACTCGGCGAACTCCTCGGCGTTGCTGACGGTCGCCGACAGCGAGGTGAGGCGGACGTCGTCGGGCAGGTGGATGATCACCTCCTCCCAGACGGCGCCGCGGGCCCGGTCCGCCAGGTAGTGGACCTCGTCCATGACGACGTGGGCGAGCCCCCGCAGGGCGTCGGACCCGGCGTACAGCATGTTGCGCAGGACCTCGGTGGTCATGACGACTACGTCGGCGTCACCGTTGACGGCGTTGTCACCCGTCAGCAGTCCCACGCGCTCCGCGCCGTACGTCGCCACGAGGTCGGCGTGCTTCTGGTTGGACAGCGCCTTGATCGGGGTCGTGTAGAAGCACTTCCGGCCGGCAGCCAGCGCCAGGTGGACCGCGAACTCCCCCACCACCGTCTTGCCGGCACCCGTCGGCGCAGCGACCAACACGTTTCGACCGTCCTCGAGACCCCGGCAGGCGATCCGCTGGAAGGCGTCCAGCCCGAACGGGTAACCGGCCTCGAACGCCGACAGCTCAGGCCCGGTCTGGCTCGCCCGGAAGGCGGCGTAGCGCTCGGCCGGGCTGGCCTGACCCTCACGGGTCACCAGCCGGCGCCCCGTCGTCACACCCGCATGCTACGGGGAGTCAGGGGCCCGCGCCGGTCAGGTCAGCGGTGAGGGCGTCGTGTCGACGTACGACGGGAGGTCGTCGTCCAGGGTGCTGGTTGGGCCGTTCT
>JAYTHS010000445.1:0-3513 GCA_043732345.1 Frankiales bacterium
GGCCTGGACGACTACGCCGACGAGGTCCGGGCGGCCGGGCTCGAGGTGCTCCACCGGCAGGACCGGGCCGTCGACGCCCTGGCCCTGCTGGCCCGGCTCCGGCAGCGGCTCCCGCTGTCGAGGCAGGTACGACGCTGCCAGCAGGCCACCCGGGACGGTTGGCTCGGCTATGGGCTGGTCGTGGCGCGACGCCCGGGTCCAGCCCACCAGGATTAGGGTCAAGGGGGCGGCCAGACGGTCTCCCCTCTCCCTCTTCGACGGGAGTCCTGCATGCCGCAATGCCGTCTGCGCCGGTCAGCCGGTGCCTTGGTGCTGCTCGCCCTAGCGGCCTGCAGCCACGGTTCTTCGACGGCAAGCGCCCCTCGCCCCACCGCCTCTTCGACACCGACCGCTGGCGTCCCCACCCCGACGCCGACCCCCGCGGGCACCGCCGTCTACCCCCTGACGGGGCTGCCGGTGACCTCCCCCGCGGCCGCCCGCGGCCCGGCGCTGGCCGTGAAGATCGACAACATCTCCCTGGCGCGTCCGCAGATCGGCCTGAACGCTGCCGACCTGGTGGTGGACACCCCCGTCGAGGGCGGCCTGACGCGGCTGTTCGCCGTCTTCCAGTCGCAGGAGGCACCGCTGGTTGGCCCGATCCGGTCCGCCCGACCGGTCGACGCGGACCTCCTGCCGCTCCTGCGCGGCGGGGTCTTCGCCTACTCCGGCGCCAATCGTCGGGAGTTGCCCCCCATCCGGGCGCACTCGGGCGCCGTGCTGGTGAGCAACGACGATCACTCCCAGTACTTCACCCGGGCCAGCGACCGTCAGGCACCGCACAACGTCGTCTCCTCCACGGCGCGCCTTCTCACCGCGGGGCGGGACCTGGGCTCGCCCACGGGCCCCCCGGGCCCGCTGTTCACGTGGTCACCGACGGTCCCGCGCGGCCGTGCCGTCCGGAACGCGTTCGTTGCCTTCTCCGCCGGCACGCTGGCCGGGTGGCGCTGGGACGGGCAGCGCTACCTCCGGGACCAGGACGGGAGCACGGACCGGCTCACCGGCGGCGCGCAGGTCAGCGCAAGCAACGTCGTCATCCTCACGGTGCAGCTGCGCCCCACCGGCATCGTCGACGCGGCTGGAAACGAGGCCCCGCTGGTCGTGGTGACGGGTGGGGGCAGCTGCTGGGTGCTGCGCGACGGGGTGCTCGTCCAGGGCCGCTGGTCACGCACCGGGCGCGGCGGGCCGCTGCGGCTGCTGGACAGCACGGGGAAGCCCATCGCGCTGCACCCGGGGCGTACCTGGATCGAGCTGCTGCCCACCGGGCACAGCCCCACCTTCTCCTGACCTCACGCTCCACCGATGGTGTCGCGCCTACTGACAGCCTTTCGGGCGATGCACCTGACGCAGGGGACCCGCAACGACTAGCTGATGGGCAGGTACCAGGCGGCGTCCCAGAGGACGCCGTCGACCGTGCCGTGGCTCGTCGACAGGCGCTTCTCGGCGGCGAAGCGTCCCGCCACCCGGGCGCTTTCGGCTCCGTAGTATCCGTCGAGGACGATGTCCCAGCCGCGGGCCTGCATCCGTTGCTGCCAGGTCGCGACGTCCACCCGCCTGTGGCCGACGTCCTGGACGGTCAGCACGTGCCCGCCGAAGTGCGGGGCCACCGTGGGGCGGTCGGGGATGGCGCTTCGGGTGCGCGAGGCCCGCACCGGCGCCTGCGACGGCCACGACAACGACGACGGGCGCGAGCCGAGCCCGAGGGAGCGCGTGCAGGCCGGCCAGGGCTGCCAGCCGCGGTCGGCCTGCAGCTGGTGGGCGGCAGCGTCCTGGGTGCTGGGCCCGGCGGCGGCCGGGTTGCCGCCGTACCCGAGCGAGTGCCACGTCCCCAAGTCGAACTGGTAGGCGCCGTAGTAGCCGTTGCCGGTGTCCGTGCCGTAGCGACCGCCGCTTTCGCAGCCGCGCAGCTGGGCGAAGTCGGTGTCGGTGCCGAGGGCGTACGCCGCGTGGGCACCCACGGCGTGAGCCGACCCCGCGAGTGCCCCGGCGTCAAGGACAGCGAGGCTGGCCGTGAGGCCGCCGGCAGCGAGGACGGGTGCTGCCTTGGACGGCTTGGCATGACGACCGCGAGGACGCAGGAGCGACAAGTCAGGACCCTCTCCCGGCGCCTGCGAAGTGAGCTGTCGGGTTCGGGCTGGGAGGCCCGGCCGCGCGGGCGCGGCTTCACCCCGAGGACCCCCTGCTGCCAGGACGTCCGGAAGGACCTGGGTCCCCCGCTCCTGCCCCGGAGGTGCGGTGGCGGGCTCCCGGGGGCAGGACTCGGCGTTCGGGATCCGCACCACCCCTCACGGTGTGGTCACCCAGACTGTAGCCCCGTCGGTCAGCCGGTCATAGCGGTCCCGCGGGAGCGCAGGTCGTCGCAGGCCTGCACGACCCGGGCTGCCATGCGGGTCTCCGCCGCCTTGCCCCACACCCGCGGGTCGTAGAGCTTCTTGTTCCCCACCTCACCGTCGACCTTCAGGACGCCGTCGTAGTTCTTCAGCATGTGGTCCGCGACGGGCCGGGTGAATGCGTACTGCGTGTCGGTGTCGACGTTCATCTTCACCACGCCGTAGTCAAGCGTCGCCCGGATCTCCTCCAGTAGCGAGCCACTGCCCCCGTGGAAGACAAGATCGAACGGCTTGTCCTTGCCGACCTTGCCGCCGACCTGCTGCTGGATCGTCTGCAGGATCTCCGGGCGGAGCTTGACGTTGCCGGGCTTGTAGACGCCGTGGACGTTGCCGAAGGTCGCGGCCAGCAGGTAGCGGCCGTTGTCCCCGGTGCCCAGGGCGTCCGCGACCGCCTGGGCGTCCGCAGGGTGCGTGTAGAGCTTCTCGTTCTCCCCGGAGTTGTCGACGCCGTCCTCCTCGCCCCCCACGACGCCGATCTCCATCTCCATCACGATGTGGGCCTGCCGGCAGGCGGCCAGCAGCTCGAGGGCGATCTTGATGTTCTCGTGCAGCTCGACCGCCGAGCCGTCCCACATGTGCGACTGGAACAGCGGGAGCCCACCGCCCTTGACGCGCTCGGCAGACAGCGCGACCAGTGGCCGCATGTAGCCATCAAGCTTGTCCTTCGGGCAGTGGTCGGTGTGCAAGGCGATGCTCACGCCGTGCGACGCGGCCACCACGTGGGCGTATTCCGCGAGGGCCACGGCACCGGTGACCATGTCCTTCACCTTTTGGCCCGACAGGTACTCTGCCCCGCCCGTGCTGACCTGGACGATGCCGTCGCTGCCGGCCTCGGCGAAGCCCTGCAGCGCGGCGTTGAGCGTCTGCGAGCTCGTGACGTTAATCGCCGGGTAGGCGAAGCGGCCGGCTTTCGCGCGGTCCAGCATCTGGGCGTAGACCTCGGGCGTGGCGATCGGCATCGTGGGCTCCTATCGGGCACGGGTACGGCGAACGAGCGGGCGGTCCCGCGAGCATGCCAGAGCGCCCGGCCTGTCCGGCCGTCTCGCTGGTATCGGCAAGGCCGTGCGGGAGCGCCTGCCGTCTGCCA
>JAYTHS010000446.1:0-3511 GCA_043732345.1 Frankiales bacterium
GGGCCCGGCTGGGTGCTGCCGCTGGCCGAGTCCCGCGAGACCGCCGCGGCCCTGGACCTGGTCCGCGCCGCGGCTCACTAGGCTGGTCGGCATGCCTGCACACGTCCCGAGCACCGAGCTGCTGACCCTGGACGAGGTCGCCGAGCGGATGGGGCTCGGCCCCACCGGCGTACGGCAGCTGGTCCGAGACCACAAGCTGCTCGGGCTGCTCGACGAGCACGGCGAGCTGCGGGTACCCGCCGACGCCCTGGACGGCGCCGAACCCGTCAAGCACCTGCCGGGCGTGCTGACGCTGCTGCACGATGCTGGCTACACCCCCGAGCAGGCCTTCCAGTGGCTGACCACCGCCGACGACTCGCTGCCCGGCTCGCCGCTGCAGGCCCTGCACGAGAACCGCGCGACGGAGATCAAGCGGCGCGCTCAGGCGCTGGCCTTCTGATGCAGCTGATGGTCAATGGGTCGGTGCGCGAGGTCGCCGACGCGACCACCCTGTCCGAGCTGGTGGTGCAGCTCGGCCTGAAGGTCGGCGCCGTCGTCGTCGAGCACAACGGGACGGCCCTGCTCCGCAGCGAGGTCTTCACCGCCACCCTGGCCGACGGCGACCGCCTCGAGCTGGTGCAGGCCGTGGCCGGTGGCTGACCGCCAGACCCCGCGGGAGGAGCGGCTGGCTGACGCCCGGCTCTACCTGTGCACCCCCGACCGGCCTGACCTCGCCGAGTTCCTGGACGCCGTCCTGTCGGGTGGGGTCGATGTCGTGCAGCTGCGCGAGAAGAACGTCGAGGCCCGCCGGGAGCTCGAGCTCTGCGAGGTCGTCGCCGCGGCCGCCGTGCGGCACGGGGCGCTGTGGTCGGTCAACGACCGGGCCGACGTGGCCCTCGCGAGCGGAGCCGACGTGCTGCACCTGGGACAGGACGACCTGTCGGTCCCCGTCGCCAGGACGATCCTGGGCGGGGACGTGCTCATCGGACGCTCGACGCACGACGAGCAGCAGGTGACCACCGCTGCTCTCCAGCTGGGGGTCGACTACTTCTGCGTCGGTCCGACCTGGCCGACGCCCACCAAGCCCGGTCGCCCTGCCCCGGGTCTGCCGCTGCTGCGCCACGCCGCGGCGCTGGGCACCGACCGGCCGTGGTTCGCGATCGGTGGCATCGACGCGGGCAACCTCGACGAGGTGCTGGCCGCCGGGGCGACCCGGATCGTGGTCGTCCGGGCGCTCACCCAGGCGCAGGACCCGCACGCCGCAGCCTCGGCGCTGCGGGCCCGGCTGTGACCGGGACCCCGACGTGAAAGCGGCCTACCTGCTGGTCCTGCTGGGCTGCCTGCTCGGGACCCTGCCGCTCGAGCTGGTCCTGCGGGTCCGGGTCTACGCCCGGTGGCGTCGCCTGCTGCTGACGCTGCTGCCCGTCGTCGTGGTCTTCGTCTTCTGGGACGCTCTGGCGATCCGGGCCGGCCACTGGAGCTACGACCCGCGGCAAACCGTCGGCCTGGTGCTCGGCAACCTCCCGGTTGAGGAGGTGCTGTTCTTCCTCGTCGTCCCGGTCTGCTCGGTGCTGGCGCTGGAGGCCGTCCGGGTGGTCAAGGGCTGGTCGGTGGGGGACGAGTGACCTACACCCAGGCCGCGCTGCTCGGGGTCGCGGGCACCGTCGTGCTGGACCTGCTGGTACTGCGCACCCGACTGCTGACCCGCAAGGCGTTCTGGGCGACGTACGGCATCGTGGTGTTCTTCCAGCTGGTCAGCAACGGGATCCTGACCGGCCGCACCATCGTGGTCTACAGCGACCGGGCGGTCGCGGGTGTGGGCTCGGCCGTCGGCCACCGGCCGCCGTTCCTGGGTGCCGGGCGGATCGCCTACGCGCCGTTCGAGGACCTGCTGTTCGGCTTCGCGCTGGTCGTGCAGACGCTGGCCTGGTGGGTCTGGTGGGGCCGTCGCTCAGCTCGCCAGCAGGCTCGCCGCGATGAAGCCCACTGACAGCAGGACGATCACCGCAAGGAGCGACAGGGTGAGGACCATGGGGGTGCGGTTGCCGCTGACGGGTCCGTGGTTCGGACCGAGGTCCGGTGCCGCCCCGGCATCGAGCCCGAGACCGGGGGGGTGTCGCCGGGGATGACGCCACCGCCGGGCTCGAGTCCGGGCGTCACGGACGGGTCGGGGCCGGGGCTGTCGCTGCGCGTCATGCCCCAGGCGTGACCGCTGGCCCCGGGGCGCAAACGCCGTTAGCGGGCGGGCGGGCGGGCTCACACGCCGGTGAGGCGACGGGCCCGGAAGGCCCGGACCAGCCCCGGTCCGGCGACGGCGAGCCGCCGACCCTGACCGACGCAGACCCGCTGTCCCAGGACCTCGTAGTCGGCCTTCTCGACCTCGTCGAGGATGCCCCCGTAGAGCGCCAGGGCTGTCTCGATGCAGGGTCGCGACGTCGGGTCCAGGAGCCGGACGCCCTGCGCCGCGCTGCGGTAGGTCTCCCGGGTGCGGGCCACCTGGAACGCCAGCAGCCGACGCACCGGGCCGTCGACCACCCCGTGCTCGAGGTGCTCGCGGGTGACCCCGAACGCCGCCAGCTCGTCCATCGGCAGGTAGACGCGACCGCGTCGCAGGTCCTCGCCGACGTCCCGGATGAAGTTGCTCATCTGGAAGGCGACCCCGAGGTCCGCGGCGTACGGCTCGGCGACCTCGCGCGTCACGACAGGCTCGAGGACGGGGACCATCTCGAGGCCGATGACCGCGGCCGAGCCGTAGACGTAGGTCATCAGCTCGTCGTAGGAGGCGTAGGAGCTGACGGTCAGGTCCATGCGCATGGAGGCCAGGAACGCCTCGACGTGGGCCATCGGGATGTCCCAGCGGCGCACCGTGTCCACGACGGCCCGGCTGATCGGGTGCTCGCTGCCGCCGGCCGCGACGTCGGCGACGAACTGCTCGCCCCAGCCGATGAGCCAATCGGCCTTCTGGGCGTCGGTGAGGGTCGAGCTCAGGTCGTCCACGATCTCGTCGGCATACCGGGCGAAGCCGTAGAGCGCGTGGACGTAGGGTCGCTTCCACGCGGGCAGCAGTAGCGTGGCCAGGTAGTAGGTCCTGCCGTGGGAGGCGTTGAGCACCCGGCACGCCTCGTAAGACGCGCGCAGCTCCCGGCCCGTGATCCCTGCCGCGTCGAGCTCGCGGTCGCTCATGGCCACACCACGGTCGTCATGGGCCCCACGCTGTCGCGCTCGAGCACCCGGCGGGCAGATCGCCGCACCTCAAACGTGGCCAGGGAGGCCGCCGCCAGCACGGGCAGGCCGTACAGCGGTGGCCGGACCAGGCTACTGCCGTTGGGCAGGACGGCCAGGCACAGCGCGACCGACAGCGCGCCGAGGGCGACGACGACCTGCTGGCCACCGACCGCGGCCAGCAGGACCAGGCCCCACAGCAAGTACCAGGGCTGGACGACCGGTGCCAGGGCCACGACCGCGATCAGGGTCAGGCCCAGGGCTCGCAGCGGACCGATCTTACGGGCGCGCAGGAGCAGGACGACCGCGG
>JAYTHS010000447.1:0-3505 GCA_043732345.1 Frankiales bacterium
GGCGCAGGCAACCGCGACCGTCGACGCCTACGTCACCCTGCTCGACCGGCTGGCGAGCAAGGGCCTGACCGCGGGGGGTCGCACCGAGGTGTCGGTGAAGCTCACCGCGGTGGGCCAGAGCATCGACGCCGGCATGGCCCTGGACAATGCCAGGACGGTCTGCCAGTCGGCCCGGCTCGCCGGGACGACCGTGACCCTGGACATGGAGGACCACACCACCACCGACTTGACCCTTGAGGTGCTGCATACGCTGCGGCAGGACTTCCCCGGTACCGGCGCCGTCCTGCAGTCCTACCTGCACCGCACCGAAGACGACTGCCGGGCCCTCGCGGTCGCGGGCAGCCGGGTCCGCCTGTGCAAGGGGGCCTACAAGGAACCCGCGGCGGTCGCCTACCAGGAGCGCGAGCAGGTCGACGCGTCGTACGTGCGGTGCCTCGAGGTGCTGATGGCCGGGCCCGGGCACCCGATGGTCGCGACCCACGACCCGCGGATGGTCACCCGGGCGACCGAGCTGGCCAAGGGCCGGGGCAAGGGGACCTACGAGTTCCAGATGCTCTACGGCATCCGGCCCGAGGAGCAGCTGCGGCTGGCGCGTGCCGGCGAGACCGTGCGGGTCTACGTGCCGTACGGCGACGAGTGGTACGGCTACCTCATGCGGCGGCTGGCCGAGCGCCCCGCCAACCTGGCCTTTTTCGCAAGGGCCCTGGTCAGCCGCTCGTGACGACCATCGCGGTGCTGGGTGTCGGCAAGCTCGGCGAGGCCTTGCTGTCGGGTGTCCTGCGGGCCGGCCGGTCGCCCGCCGACGTGGTCGTGACAGCTCGTCGGCCCGAGCGGGCCGCCGAGCTGACGGCCCGCCACGGGGTGCGCGCGGTCACCACGCAGGCAGCCGCGACAGCCGACGTGCTGCTGCTCGCGGTCAAGCCGCAGGACATGGCGGCGCTGCTCGACGAGCTCGCCCCGCACGTGCGCGCGGACCGGCTCATCATCAGCCTCGCCGCCGGGACGACGACAGCCACCATCGAGAAGGCCCTGCCCGCAGGCACTCCCGTCGTACGCGTCATGAGCAACACCCCCGTCCTCGTCGATGAGGCGATGTCGGCGATCAGCCCCGGCTCGCACGCCACCGAGGAGCACCTGGCGCTGACGGAGGAGCTGCTGCGCCCTGTCGGGCAGACCCTCCGCGTCCCGGAGTCGCAGCAGGACGCCGTCACGGCGCTCAGCGGCTCGGGGCCCGCCTACTTCTTCTACCTCGTCGAGGCGATGACCGACGCCGGCATCCTGCTCGGGCTCCCGCGCCAGACCGCCCACGACCTCATCGTGCAGACCGCCTTCGGGGCGGCGCTGATGCTGCGCGACACCGGCGAGCACCCGGTGAAGCTCCGCGAGGCGGTGACCTCCCCGGCTGGTACGACGATCAACGCGATCCGGGTCATGGAGGACCACGGGGTCCGGGCCGCGATGCTCTCGGCGCTCGAGGCGGCCCGCGACCGGTCGCGCGAGCTCGCCGACGGCTGAGCAGTCCGTACAGTTCCTGATGTGAGTGCGAGCACCCTGGTCGTCTGGGACGACGTGATGAGCGACTACGACTTTGGTCCGTCGCACCCCATGCGTCCGATGCGGCTGCAGCTGACCATGGCCCTGGCCCGGCAGCTAGGGGTGCTGGACACCCCCGGAGTCGAGCTGCGGGCCCCCGTCGCCGCGACCGACGACGTCCTGCAGCTCGTGCACGACCCGATGTACGTCGCCTCGGTCCGCCGCGCCCCCGATGATCTGCTGGGCCGGCTGTCCCTGCGCTGGGGGCTCGGGAGCGGGGACACCCCCGTCTTCGCCCGCATGCACGAGGCGTCGGCGCTGGTCACGGGTGCGTCCGTCGACGCCGCCCGGGCGGTCTGGGAGGGCACCCACGAACACGCCGTCAACATCAGCGGCGGCCTGCACCACGCCATGAAGGACCGGGCCAGCGGGTTCTGCGTGTACGACGACCCGGCCGTCGCGATCGCCTGGCTGCTGGCCCAGGGCGCTCAGCGGGTGGCGTACGTCGACGTCGACGTGCACCACGGCGACGGGGTGCAGGCGGCGTTCTGGGACGACCCGCGGGTCATGACGGTCTCGCTGCACGAGAGCGGCCGGACGCTGTTCCCCGGCACCGGCTTCCCCGACGAGAGCGGAGGGCCCCACGCGGTCGGCACCTCGGTCAACGTCGCGATCCCGGCCGGGACGGGCGACGCGGGATGGCTGCGCGCCTTCGACGCGGTCGTCCCGCCGGTGCTGCGGGCCTTTGACCCCCAGGTGCTCGTCACCCAGCACGGGTGCGACACCCACGCGCTGGACCCTCTGGCCAACCTGGTGATGAGCATCGAGGGCCAGCGGGTCGCCACCACGGCGCTGCACGCTTTGGCGCACGAGCTCTGCGGCGGCCGATGGGTCGCCCTCGGGGGCGGTGGCTACGAGCCGGTCCAGGTCGTACCGCGGGCCTGGACGCACCTGATCGCCGAGGTCGCCGGGACCCGCGTCGACGGAGAGACCCCCAACGACTGGCGGGCCCTGGCCACCGAGCTCGGGCACGAGCAGGGCCCCACCTCCCTCACCGACGGCGTCAGCGCGGACTGGACACCGTGGGAGGGCGGGCCCGGCCACGACACCCCGGTCGACCGGGCGGTGCTGGCCACCCGGCACGAGGTCTTCCCGCACCTCGGGCTGGACCCGCTGGTGGCCCAGGGTTGACGGCGGACCTGCGGCGGCACCTGCTCGACAGCCGGATCTCCGGTGAGGTCGACACCTCCCGCGAGAGCAACCTGCGCAACATCGACCGGATGCTCGCCGGCGCGGACGGTGCGTGGTTCGGCCTGACCCACTCCCGGGACTGGTCGGCCGCCGAGGTCCTGCAGGTCATGGTCGAGCAGGTAGGGATCCGGGCGGACCCGGCCTACCGCTCGGGGACCGACACGATCGACCCGGACCTCACGATCGCCGCACTGGTGCGCTGGCGCGAACGGCTCGAGCTCGCCGTACGTCGTCGGGAGCGGGTGTTGATCGCGACCGGCCACCCGAGCGGGGTCTTCCAGCTGCACCTGGATGTTGCCGCCGCGCTGGAACAGGCCGGCTGCGAGGTGCTGCGGCCCGACGTCCACGACTGGCTGTGGCCCTGGGACATCGACAACGACTGGACCCGCCGCCGGCCCCGGCACCTGCGCTGCCTCGGTGGTGTCCACGTCCTGGCGGCCGGCGGCGACGTCCACCACACGCACGCCCCCGAACCCGGACGGGTGCTGCTGGAGGCCTGCAGCCCTGACCTGGTCATCGCCGACCACGGCTTCGCCGGCGCGGCGCTCACCGCCGGGCACGAGGTGCTGGCGCTGGCCGACTGCAACGACCCGGCGCTGTTCGTCGCGCAGGCCGAGGGGCGCCCCGTCGTGACCGTGCCGCTCGATGACAACGTCCGGCCGCACCTCTACGCCCCGCTGTCGGACTTCCTGCTCGCGGGCCTTCTCGGGACGACGCAGCA
>JAYTHS010000448.1:0-3488 GCA_043732345.1 Frankiales bacterium
GAGGCCACGAAGTTCCTCCCGGGCTCGTTCGACGACGACGACGCCTTCGACGAGCTGGCGCAGATGCTCAAGGACCTCGACGGCAGCCACGGCACGGGCGGCAACGCGGCCTTCTACCTCTCGATCCCGCCGGCGGCGTTCCCGACGGTGCTCAGGCAGATGCAGCGCACCGGGATGGCCGACAACCACCAGACGCAGAGCTGGCGCCGGGTCGTGGTGGAAAAGCCGTTCGGCCACGACCTCGAATCCGGCAAGGCCCTGAACACCCTGGTCGACGAGGTGTTCACCGCCCGCGACGTGTTCCGGATCGACCACTACCTGGGCAAGGAGACGGTCCAGAACCTGTTGGCGCTGCGCTTCGCCAACACGCTGTTCGAGCCGATCTGGAACGCGCACCACATCGACAGCGTCCAGATCACCATGGCTGAGGATGTCGGCATCGGCACCCGTGCCGGCTTCTACGAGGAGACCGGCGCTGCCCGCGACGTGCTCCAGAACCACCTGCTGCAGCTGCTCGCCCTCACCGCGATGGACGAGCCCGTCAACTTCGACGCGGAGTCGCTGCGCACCGAGAAGCGCAAGGTCCTCGGCGCGATCCGGCTGCCCAGGGACCTGCCTGCCAACGCGGTGCGCGGGCAGTACGCCCAGGGCTGGCTGGCCGGCGAGCGGGTCCACTCCTACCAGGCGGAGGACGGGGTCGCGACGGGCTCCACCACGGAGACCTTCGCCGCGGTGCGCCTGGACGTCGACACCCGCCGCTGGGCCGGCGTCCCGTTCTACCTGCGCACCGGCAAGCGGCTCCCCCGCCGGGTCACCGAGATCGGCATCGTGTTCAAGAAAGCCCCGCACCTGCCCTTCGCCCAGGCCGACACCGAGGAGCTCGGGTCCAACCAGCTCGTCGTACGGGTCCAGCCCGACGAGGGCGTGACGCTGCGCTTTGGCTCCAAGGTGCCCGGGACGACGATGGAGGTCCGCGACGTGGCGATGGACTTCCTGTACGGCGAGGCCTTCACCGAGAACAGCCCCGAGGCCTACGAGCGGCTGCTGCTCGACGTGCTGCTCGGCGACGCCTCGCTGTTCCCCCGCAACGAGGAGGTCGAGGAGTCCTGGCGGGTCATCGACCCCGTCGAGGACCTGTGGCGCGAGCAGGACGCCGCCGGCGGGCGGCCCGAGGTCTACCGGGCCGGCGAGTGGGGACCGCAGGCGGCCGACGAGATGCTGGCCCGTGACGGCCGGACCTGGCGGCGGCCGTGAACCGGGCGAGCTTGACGACACCTCGCGGGAGGCGAGTATGACGACACTGTGGGACACGACTGGGACCGACGTGGTCAAGGCGCTCGCGGCGGAGCGTCGCCAGGCAGGCTCGGTCTCGAGCGGCCTGGCCCTGACGCTGGTCGTGGTGGTGGACGAGAAGCGCGTCGGCCAGGCCGAGCAGGCCGCGACCCGGGCTGCGGCCCAGCACCCCTGCCGGGTCCTGGTCGTCGTACGACGCCGCCCGGACGCCCCGGAGCCGCGCCTGGATGCCGAGGTGCTCATCGGCGGGCGTCTCGGACCGGGCGAGTCGGTCGTCATGCGGATGTACGGTCGGCTGGCCCTGCACGCAGAGTCGGTCGTGCTCCCGCTGCTCGCCCCCGATGCTCCGGTGGTTACGTGGTGGTTCGGCGAGCCCCCGCTGCTCGTGGCCCACGACCCGCTCGGCGTCATCGCCGACCGTCGGGTCACGGACTCCGTGCAGGCCCCCGACCCGTTGGCTTCTCTGCAGCGGCGGGCCGCCGACTACGCGCCGGGCGACACCGACCTCGCGTGGGCGCGGATCACCCTGTGGCGCAGCCTGTGCGCGTCGGCGTTCGACTCCGTCGAGCGGCCGGCGACGGCGGTGCGGGTGGTCGGTGAGCCGAGCAACCCGAGCAGGCCGCTGCTGGCTGGGTGGCTGGCCAGCCGCTTGGGGCTGCCCGTCGAGCAGGTCGACAGCGGTGGGCCGGGAGTGACGGGCGTCGAGGTCGAGCTCGGGGACGAGCGCCTGACGATCGCCCGTGCCGACGGGCGTACGGCGGTGCTGTCGCGCACCGACCAGCCGGACCGCGCCCTGCCGCTGCCCCGGCGGGAGCTCGGGGACCTGCTCGCCGAGGAGCTGCGCCGCCTCGACGCGGACGAGAGCTATGCCGAGGCGCTGGGCGTGGCCACCGGGACGGTCGGCCTGTCGGACCGGTCGGCGCTGCGCACGCACGTGTGGCAGGACCCGGCTGTCGTCCACGAGACCGATCCGGCGATCACCACCTCGTGAGGGTGCCCCGCCCGGCACCGGGACGGCGACGGTGACCTCGGCCCCGACGGTCGTTGTCCACCGGGATCCGGACGTGCTCGCGGCCGCGGTGGCTGCCCGGTTGCTCACGACGCTGGTGGATGCTCAGGTCGCCCGTGGCTCCGCCTCCCTGGTCCTCACCGGCGGCGGCGTCGGGATCGACTGCCTGCGGCACCTGCGGGACTCGCCGGCGCTGCACGCCGTCGACTGGGGTCGCCTTGACCTGTGGTGGGGGGATGAGCGCTTTGTCGCGGCGAAGGACCCGGACCGCAACGACAGGCAGGCCAGGGAGGCCCTGCTCGACGCCGTCCCGCTCGACCCGGCCCGGGTCCACACGATCGGCGCCGCGGACGGCCCGGACGCGGGGGACCCGGACGCCGCCGCCGACCGCTACGCCAGCGAGCTCGCGGCGGCCGCCGGGGCCGGTCACGACGTACCGGCCTTCGACGTGCTGCTCTTAGGGATGGGGCCCGAGGGGCACACGGCCTCGATCTTCCCAGAGTCCCCGGCGGCTCACGACGAGCGGCCGGTGGTCGCCGTCAGGGGGTGCCCCAAGCCGCCACCCACGCGGGTCAGCCTCGGCTTCTCGGCCATCACGCAGGCCCGTCAGGTGTGGATGGTCGTGGCCGGAGCCGAGAAGGCCCCCGCCGTCGCGCTCGCGCTGTCCGGGGCAGGACGGGTGCAGGTGCCGGCAGCCGGAGCTGTGGGCCGCACCCAGTCGCTGTGGCTGCTCGACGAGGCCGCCGCCTCGCACCTGCCGAAGGCGCTGCGCCGGGGCTGACGATGACTGCCGGGCAGCCGACGCCGGCTGGCGGGGGCTACTTGCCGCGTAGCTTCGCCAGGGCCTCGGCGAGGATCGCCTCGCCGTCCTCCTGGTTGCGGCGCTCGCGGACGTAGGCCAGATGGGTCTTGTAGGGCTCGGTCTTGTGGGGCGCCGGCGGGTTGTCCTTGTCGCGGCCCGCAGGGTAGCCGCAGCGCGGGCAGTCCCAACTGTCCGGGACCGTCGCGTCCTCCGCGAAGGAGGGCCGGGTCTCGTGCTTGTTGGCGCACCAGAACGACATCCGCCGTCGGGGGGCGGCCTCACCCCGCTCCGCCTCGCCCATCGGGCCGGCGCCCACCCGGCTGCCCCGGATCGCGTTGCCGCCTGCCACGTGGTCCTCCTGTCGTCGTCCGTATGGGTGGTTAG
>JAYTHS010000449.1:0-11272 GCA_043732345.1 Frankiales bacterium
CGCCAGCCCAGCAGCAGGTCGCCCTGCAGCCCGAACATCTCCTCGTGCTCGTCGGGCTCCTCGTGGTCGTAGCCCAGGATGTGCAGGATCCCGTGGGCGCAGAGCAGCTCCAGCTCGTCCTGCGGACAGTGGCCCGCGCCGCCGGCTTGCGTCGCGGCCACCTCGGGGCACAGGACGACGTCACCGAGCAGCACCGGGCCGGGCTGCTCGGGCCGGTCCTGTGAGGCGTGCGCGACCCCCCGCGAGCCGCGCAGGTCCAGCTCGTCCATGGCAAAGGACAGGACGTCGGTCGGTCCGGGCAGGTCCATCCAGCGCACGTGCAGGTCGGTCATGTGCTCGACGTCCACGAGCAGCACCGACAGCTCGGCGAGCGGCGAGACCCCCAGGGCGTCGAGCACGAAGCGGCCAATACCGACCAGGCCCTGCTCGTCGACGTCGACCCCGGACTCGTTGGCGACCTCGATGGTCACGCGAGCTCCGAGAAGGTCCGCGGGTCCCGGGTCCAGGCGTAGCCCGCGAACACCAGCCGCTCGGGCGCACCGTCGGCTCCGTGGACGACCCGCATCCGCTCGCCGCGTTCACGGCCGGCCACGGCTCGCCAGCCGTCGCCGTCACGCTCCAGCCGGGTCCGGCGCCACTCCGCACCGCCCCGGCCGATCGCGGTGAGGCCACCCTCGCGCCACTCGAGCAGGTTCTCGCTGCCCTCGCCCCACCACGGGCCCAGCAGGGGACGCACGTCCCCGGGCACCTCGCCGGGGGTCCAGGCCGGAGCTTGCCGCGGCTCGGCATCGAGCACGGCGCCGAGCAGGTCCATGGCCAGCCCGTCGGCGTCCGCGACCCGACCGGTGTTGGTCAAGACGACGGCACCGATCCGCTCGGTCTCCGAGCGGTAGGCGTAGCAGCCGGCCAGGAAGCCGGGCATCGCACCGCCGTGCCCGTGGAAGACCCGCTCGCCCTTGCGCGCGAGCATGAGGCCCGCGCTCCAGGCCAGCGTGAAGGCGTGTGGGTCGAAAACGACGACCGGCTGGCGCAGCCGGTCGAGCGCGTCCTCGGACAGCAGCGCGGCGGGTGGGTCGGCCAGGAAGGCAGCCCACCGGACGAGGTCCGCGGCGGTCGACCACAGCTGCATCGCGGGCCCGGCGGCCCCCGTGGGCATGTCCGGCTCGGGCCGCACGGCGTCGGCGTACGGCTCGGAGAGGTAGCCCGTCGCGCGGGCTCCGATCGGGGCCACCCCGGTCCGGTCCAGGCCGAGCGGGTCGAGCAACCGCTCCTGCAGGGCCTGCTCCCAGGTCAGCCCGGTCACGCGGGCGACAACCTCGCCGAGCATCGCGTAAGCGAGGTTGGAGTAGTGGTGGGTCGTCCGGCTCGGCAGCACCTGCTCGGCCTGCTCGAAGCCCGCGAGGAGCTCCTCTCGGGTGGGCACGGCCAGTTCGATCCACAGGTCGCCGACCGGCTCGCGCTGCAGGCCGGACAGGTGGCCGAGCATCCGGCGCAGTGTCACCGCCCCATGCCGCGTGCCGGGCAGGTGCGTGGCGAGCGGGTCGTCGAGGTCGAGCAGCCCGGCGTCGTGCAGCTGGTGGATCAGGACCGCGGTGAAGGTCTTGGTGATGCTGCCGATGCGGTAGGCCACCTCGGCCCCGCCGTCCTGGCCACCCACGGACCCCGAACCGATGTGGGCAGACCCGACGGCCTCGGTCCAGAGGGTCTCCCCGTCGCGGCACACCGCGGCGGTCACGCTGGGTGCCCGCCAGGTCAGCTGCGCCTGGGCGAGCAGGCGGCTCAGGTCGGCCGACAGGCCGGACATCAGCGTCGCTTGCTGTCGTCGCGGCGACCGGTGCTGCGGACGGGGCCACGCGCCAGCTCGTTCTCCGCGTCGTACCGCTCGTAGGCGTCGACGATCTTGCCGACGAGGCTGTGTCGCACGACGTCGGCCGAGGACAACTCGATGAAGTGGACGTCGTCGACGCCCCGCAGGATGTCGCGCACGACCCGCAGGCCGCTGACGGTGCCACCCGGAAGGTCGACCTGGGTCACATCACCGGTGACGACCATCTTGGACCCGAAGCCCAGGCGGGTCAGGAACATCTTCATCTGCTCCGCCGAGGTGTTCTGCGCCTCGTCCAGGATGATGAAGGCGCTGTTGAGGCTGCGGCCCCGCATGTAGGCAAGCGGCGCCACCTCGATGGTCCCGGCCGCCATCAGCCGCGGGATCGACTCGGGATCGAGCATGTCGTGCAGCGCGTCGTAGAGCGGCCGCAGGTAGGGGTCGATCTTGTCGGTGAGGGTGCCGGGCAAAAAGCCCAACCGCTCCCCCGCCTCGACGGCCGGGCGGGTCAGGATGATCCGGGTGACCTGCTTGGCCTGCAGCGCCTGCACGGCCTTGGCCATAGCCAGGTAGGTCTTGCCGGTGCCGGCGGGCCCGATGCCGAAGACGATCGTGTTGTCGTCGATGGCCTCGACATACTTCTTCTGGTTAACCGTCTTGGGACGGATGACGCGGCCGCGGTTGCTGACGATGTTGAGGGTCAGCACGTCGGCCGGCCGGTCACCGGTCGTGCCCGTCAGCATCGCCAGGCTGCGCTCGACGGCGTCCTTGGTCAGCACGTGGCCCTTGGCGACCAGCGACAGCAAGGCCTCGAAGAGCCGCTCGGCGACGGCGTTGTCGGCCGCCAGACCGGTGAGCGTGATCTCGTTGCCGCGCACGTGCACGTCACTGGCCAGCGCCCGCTCGATGACGGTCAGGAGCTCGTCGCTGCTGCCGAGCAGCTGCACCATCGGCTGCGACGGGGGCACGACAATCTTCGTCGAGACGGGCGCGGGGGCGGCGGTGTCTGTCATCCTGCCCCAGGCTACTAGCGACGTGCTGCCGTCACCCGGCGACGAGGCCCAGGCTCGCGCCGCCCAGGACGTGCACGTGCAGGTGGAAGACCGTGCGTCCACTGTCCTGGCCCGTGTTGGTGACGACCCGGTAGCCGCCCACGAGCCCCTCCAGTCGGGCGACCTCGACCGCTGCGGCCATCACCTGACCGACGTACGCCGGGTCGGCGGCCACAAGGGCGGCGAGGTCCTCGTGGTGCTCCTTGGGCACGACCAGGACGTGCGTCGGGGCAGCGGGCGCGATGTCGCGAAAGGCCAGCACGCGGTCGGTCTCGAGCACGACGGTGCTCGGGACCTCACCGGCCACGATCCCGCAGAACAGGCAGCTCACGACCGGGACCTCGTCAGCCACAGCCCGGCCGCCCCGCCGAGGCCGAGCAGCCCGGCGCCGGCCAGCACCAGCACCACCAGGCTGGTCAGCCCGCGGCCCGGGCGGGACCGGGACGCGGACGCCGACGGGGTCAGCCCCGAGCTCGACGTCGGTGCGGCGGTGAGGGTGGGTTGCAGGGCAGGCGTCACCAGCTGCAGGCCGCCGCCGACCGGCGATGGGGAGCCTGCGGCCAGCGGCTCCGCGGGCGCTGCAGCGGAAGGCACCGCGGTCGCCGGGGCGCCGCGTCCCGTGCCGTTGCGGCCGGTCCGGCTGGGCGCAGGAGCCCGGACCGGCGTCGTGGGCCGAGGCAGAGCCGTGGCGACCGGGATGGACGTCGGGGTGGTGGTTGGGGTCGAGGTCGGGGTCGTGGCAGTGGCCGCGGCGGTCGGGCGGGCGGTGCCTGTCGGGCGCGGGGTGCGGCTCGGCCCAGCACTGGCAGGCGCGGTGGCCGTCGGGGCGGGGCGTGGGGAGGGAGTCGGAACGGGAAGGGGCGTGGGCGTGCTGCTCGCCGTGTGCGCGCCGACGGTCTGGGCCGACGCAGCGGTCGCCACCCCGGTCGACAGCCCGGTGGTCAGCCCGAGCACCGGCACGATCACGACAGCCAGGACGAGGACCTCCCCTCGGCGCTCAGACCCGGTCACCTCGCGGATGCTAGGCGCAGCCCGACCCCGCCGGCGGGACGCTGGCCGACGACATCGTGCCCCGTTGGGCATGGTGACGGTCCCGGTTACGCTCGGCCCATGGGCACCTTCGTGCAGAACGTGCTCACCGGCGTTCCGCACTGGGTCGTGTACGTCACGGTCTTCGCGCTGCCCTTCCTCGAGGCGTCGGTGTTCCTCGGGTTCGTCTTCCCGGGCGAGACGGCGCTGGTCTTCGGGGGCGTCCTCGCCGGCCAGGGCAAGGTCAGCGTCACGGCGGTGCTGCTCCTGGCGGTCGTCGGGGCCATCAGCGGCGACGCGGTCGGCTACGCCGTCGGCCGGCGGTACGGCGAGGGGCTGCAGGCCAGCCGACTCGGGCAGAAGGTCGGGGACGCCCGCTGGCGCACGACGGAGGACTTCCTGCAGCGCCGCGGCGGGCCGGCCGTCTTCTTCGGCCGCTTCACCGCCGTGCTGCGCGCCATGGTGCCCAGCGCCGCGGGCATGGCCGGCCTGCCCTTTCGCACCTTCGTCCTGTGGAACGTCGCGGGTGGGGCCGTGTGGGCAGGGGCCTGCGTGCTGGGTGGCTACGTCGTCGGCGACGTGATCGGTCGCTACCTGTCCCAGGCCGGCTACGTGATCGTCGGGCTCGTCGTGGTCGCCGTCGCGGTCCACCTGGTGCACAGGAGCCGAGGCCGCAAGGACGACGTGACGGCTACCAGCCGCCTGTCCGAGCGCTGACGACAGCTACCAGCGGCCTGTCCGAGCGCTGACGACGGCGGCGGCGGCCGCCCCCGCGGTCGAGGTCCGCAGCACCGTCCGCCCGAGCCGCACGACCTGCGCACCCGCCGCCTCGAGCACGTCGAGCTCATCCCCAGTCAGACCCCCCTCGGGGCCGACGACCAGGACCACGTCACCCGGCAGCTCCACGTCGGACAACCGCGTCATCGCTGCCTCGTGCAGCACCAGCACGGTCCCGGCGAGGCCCGCGACATCGGCGATCCGGACCGCCTCGTGCACGACCGGCCACCAGGCGCGGCGGGACTGCTTGGCGGCCTCCCGGGCCGTCGACCGCCACTTCTCCAGGGACTTCTGGCCACGCTCACCGTGCCACTGCTGGACGCACCGGGCGGCCGTCCACGGCAGCACCTCGTCCACCCCGACCTCGGTGGCCAGCTCGACCGCGAGCTCCCCGCGGTCACCCTTGGCGAGCGCCTGCGCCAGCGTGATCCGGGGGCTCGGGGCCGGCTCCGTCGTACGCCGCACGACGTCGACCGTGACGGTGTCGCGGGTCGTGGAGACGACCTCGCAGGTGGCCCTGGTACCCACACCGTCCACGAGGTCGACGGGCTCGCCGGTCCGCAACCGGCGGACGGTGGCGGCGTGCCTGCCCTCCGGCCCGTCGAGCAGCACCCGGCTGCGCGACAGGTCGGTGGCCAGGAAGACCGGATTGCTCACTTGCCGTGGCGCAGCCTGCCGAACAGCCCCGGGCCGACCTTGGCCGTCATGCCAGGCCGCTCCTCGCCGCGCAGCAGGGCCAGGTCGCGCAGCAGCCGCACCTGCTCGTCGTCCAGCCGGGTCGGGACCTGCAGGTCCAGGTGGACGTGCAGGTCACCTCGCCCGGTGCCCCGCAGGTGCGGGACACCGCGGGCCCGCAGGGTGAAGATCTCGTCGGGTTGGGTGCCCGCGGGGATGTCGAGCTGCTCCTCGCCGTCGAGGGTCCGCAGCGGCAGCGACGTACCGAGGGCCGCCGCGGTCATGGGCAGGGCGACCGTGACGTGCAGGTCGTCGCCGTCGCGCTGGAAGTCCGGGTGCACCTTCTCGCGGACCTCGACGAAAAGGTCTCCGGGAGGCCCGCCCCCGGGTCCCACCTCGCCCTCGCCGGCGAGCCTGATCCGCATGCCGTCCTCGATGCCGGCAGGCACCTTGACGTTGAGCGTGCGGCGGGCCCGCACCCGCCCGTCGCCGTGGCACTCCCCGCAGGGGTGCTCCACGATGGTGCCGGTGCCGGTGCAGCGCGGGCAGGTGCGCGTCGTCATGACCTGGCCGAGGAACGATCGCTGCACCTGCTGCACTTCCCCGCGCCCGCGGCAGGTGTCACAGGTCGTCGGCAGGGTGCCGGGCGCCGTGCCGTCCCCACCGCAGGTGGTGCAGCGGACGGCCGTCTCGATGCTGAGCTCGCGGGTCGTGCCGAAGGCCGTCTCGGCCAGCTCGCACTCGATGCGGATGAGCGCGTCAGCCCCCTGCCGGACCCGGCTGCGCGGCCCACGGGACTGGCCGCCCCCGCCGAAGAACGCGTCCATGATGTCGCCGAAGCCACCCCCGAAGCCCTGCCCGGGGGGCCCCCCGCCACCACCCGGGGCCAGCGGGTCGCCGCCGAGGTCGACGACCTGGCGCTTCTGCGGGTCGCTCAGCACCTCGTAGGCGCTGGTCACCTGCTTGAAGCGCTCCTGCGCGACGGGGTCGGGGTTGACGTCGGGGTGCAGCTCGCGGGCCAGCTTGCGGTAGGCCTTCTTCAGCTGGTCGTCGGTCGCGGCCTGCTCGACCCCGAGCAGGCCGTAGTAGTCGGTGGCCACGTGTCCTCAGATCTCCTTGCGGGGTGGGTCAGGCACCGGCCAGCAGGTCGCCCACGTAGCGGGCCACCGCCCGCACGCTGCTGATGCTGGTCGCGTAGTCCATGCGGGTCGGCCCGAGCACACCCAGGCCGGCGTACGGCGCACCCTCACGGCCGTAGCCGACGGTCACCACGGAGGTGGAGCGCAGCCCCTCGACGCTGTTCTCCTCGCCGATCTTGACGTGCACCGTCGTGGGATCGTTGGCCTCACCGATGAGCTTGAGCAGGACGACCTGCTCCTCCAGGGCCTCGAGCACCGGCCGCAACGTCTGGGGAAAGTCCAGGGCGTGCCGTGTCAGGTTGGCGGTCCCCCCGATCGAGATGCGCTCTTCGGGCTTCTCGACCAGCGTGGTGAGCACGACGGACAGCACGCTGGTCAGCACCGGCCGCAGCGACGCCGGGGCGGCGTCGGGCAGGTCCTCCAGTGCCCGGGCGGCGTCGACGAGCTTGGTGCCGTGCAGCCGTGGCCCGAAGACCTGCCGGAGCTGCACGACGTCATCCTCGGTCACGACGGCAGGGAGCTCCAGCACCCGCTGCTCGACCCGCCCGCTGTCGGTGATCAGGACGAGCAGCAGCCGGTTGGGCGCGAGGTGCACGATCTCGAGGTGCCGTACCTCGCTGCGGGACAGGCTCGGGTACTGCACGACCGCGACCTGCTGGGTGAGCTGGCTGAGCAGGCGGACGCTGCGGTGCACGACGTCGTCGAGGTCGACCGCCCCCTCAAGGAAAGACTGGATAGCCCGGCGCTCGGCCCCCGACAGCGGCTTGACGGTGGACAGGCGGTCGACGAACAACCGGTAGCCCCGGTCGGTGGGGATCCGCCCCGCGCTGGTGTGCGGGTGGGTGATGTAGCCCTCGTCCTCCAATGCCGCCATGTCGTTGCGGACCGTGGCCGGGCTCACCCCGAGCGGGTGACGGCCGGCAAGGGCCTTGGACCCGACCGGCTCGTTCGTGGACACGAAGTCCTCGACGATCGCCCGGAGGACCTCGAGCTTGCGATCGTCCAGCACGCTGCCTCACCTCCTGGCACTCGTCTCGAGGGAGTGCCAGGCTACTGCTCGTCGCTCCGGTGCGAAGTCCAGAGCGTTTCCCGGCTTGTCGAACTTGCGCAAACGGGTCTGTGGGTCCACAGTCCTGTCCGCCTCGCCCCGCGCCGTTGACCACGACGAGGGGTGCGACCGGGACCGCCGTCGCACGACGGCCTTGCCGTCAGCCGCCGCGCCGGCGCACGTGTCGGCCTTCCCACCAGGAGAAAGCAGTGCTGCTCGCCGCAAGCATCCAGATACCGTCCCTGACTCAGGGTCAGTACAACACCGTCTACAACCTGTTCTCGCTTTCGATCGCGAGCCTGGGGATCACGGGCATCTACCTGATTCTCTCGCAGCGCCAGGTGCTCCGGCGATACCGCAACGCGCTCATCGTGAGCGCGATGGTCTGCTTCATCGCGACCTACCACTACTTCAGGATCTTCCAGAACTTCAAGGAGTCCTACAAGACGACGGCTGAGGGCGGCGCAGGAGTCTTCAAGCTCACCAACGTCGAGTTCAACGAGGCCTACCGGTACGTCGACTGGTTCCTCACAGTGCCGCTGCTGCTCGTCGAGACCATCGCCGTGCTCGCGCTTGCCAAGACCGTCGCCAAGCCGCTGCTGACCAAGCTCGTCATCGCCTCGGGCCTGATGATCGCCCTCGGCTACCCGGGCGAGATCTCCACCGACACCGGTACCCGCCTGCTGTGGGGCACGCTGTCCACCATCCCGTTCATCTACCTGCTTTACGTCCTGTTCGTCGAGGTCAGCAAGTCGATGGACCGTCAGCCCGCCGAGGTCCGCAGCACCGTCGGAAAGCTGCGCATCATGCTCGTCGGCCTCTGGGGCGTCTACCCGATCGCCTACCTGTTCCCGGTCCTGGGCTTCGACGGTGCGGGTGGCTTCGTCGCTCGTCAGGCGGGTTACTCGCTGGCCGACATCCTGGCCAAGGCCGCGTTCGGCCTGACCATCTACAAGATCGCCCGGATCAAGTCCCAGGTGGATGACCCGATGTACGGCGAGGTCGGTCTGGCCGAGGACCGCGCCGGCGCCGTCGCCTGACGAACCGCTGACCGGTCGGAGGCGGGTAACCCCCGCCTCCGACCGGTCCCCGTGCCGGGCACCATCGGCACCGCACGGCCCGATCACCCCGGGCGCAACCTCGACGACGAGGAGGACCGACGTGCACTACCTCGTGTTCGACCTCGTCGCGATCCTGCTGCCCGCCCTGCTGCTGCTGCGCACCCGCCGCGACGTCCGTCTGCTGCTGCCCACCGGCGCGCTCGCGGTCCTCGCGCTGCTCTGGACGGCCCCCTGGGACGAGCACCTCGTCCGGACCGGTGTCTGGTCCTACGCCCCGCACCACGTCCTGGCGACTGCCGGGGCCGTGCCGCTCGAGGAGTACGCCTTCGTCGCCCTCGAAGTGGTACTTGTGGCTGCCTGGTCCCTGCGCTGCGGCCTGCTGGCGCCTGCTCCGATCCTGCGGGCGACCCCGACGACCGGCCACCGCCGTACCGGCACGACCGCCTGGCTGGCCGTCGCGGCCGTCGGCGGCCTGTGCCTGCTGGCCGGTGGCCAGCTGCGCTACCTCGGTCTGCTGCTGGCGTGGGCCTGTCCCGTTCTCGCGCTGCAGCGGGCCGTTGGCGGTGACGTGCTCGCTGGGCGCCGGCTGGCCCGGCTCCGGACGGTGGCACCGGTCGCCCTGTGGCTGTGCCTCGCAGACCGCCTCGCCCTGGGCATGGGCATCTGGACCATCTCGCCCCGCTCCTCGACCGGTCTGCTGCTCGCGGGCCTGCCCCTGGAGGAGGCGACGTTCTTCGCGCTCACCACGCTGCTGGTCACCGACGGCCTGCTGCTCGCGACCGACCCGGGCGCCCTGGGTCGCGTCGCCCGGTGGCGGCGGCCGCGGGCTCCCGCCGCCCTCGTCAGAGCAGCCACCCCGGCCCGCTAGGGCTTGGGCGCGAACAGCTCCAGGGCCGTGCCGTCGGGATCGCGGAACTCGAGGACCCAGCCGACACCGATGTCCTTGAGGCCACCGTGCGCGACGCCCATCTCGTCCAGCACCTCCGTCGCCTCGGTCATCCCTGCCTCGTCGGCGACGGCGAAGCAGAGGTGGTCCAGCCCGACGCGGTCCTCGTCGAAGACGTCACCCGCAGGCGCGACGGGGCGCAGGCCGAGCAGCCCATCCGGCACGGCGTAGATCAGGCCACCGAACAGGAAGCCGAGCTGCTCGCGGGTGGCGTCGTCGGCGCCCGGTGGCACCTCGAAGGCGACCGGGAAGCCGAAGACCCCGTCGTAGAAGGCGCGGGACCGGGTGAGGTCGGTGACGGTCAGCCGGACGTGGGCGAAACCGGTGGTGGAGACGGGCACGGGATCAGGGGCCTTTCGATAGCGGGACGGCGACGTCGGTGACGTGCCCGCACAGCAGACCACAGCCCGCTGCTGGGAGGATGGCCGTGTGGCGACGCAGAGCACCGGTGGCTCCCTGCCGCAGCCCCTGATCGCACGGACGCATCCCCGCACGTCCGGACCCAGGACACAGGCGGCCGTGCTGCTGCTCGCCGCCGTGGCGGGCCTGCTGCTCGGCGCCGGACTGCTGGCCGCTGACCGGTCCAGTTGGCACGGTGCCCGCACCGTGACAGCCGCCGTCACTGGGAGGTCGGATAAGGGCGTGACGGCCGACGCCGCGGGCACACCCGTGGTGCTGCACCTCGCTCGGGTCCCCCGACCGGGGACGACGGTGACCGTCCAGATCACCCCGGACGGTCGGGCGCGGCCCCTGTCGTACGCCCAAACGCCGGGGCGCTCGTTGCGCTCCGGCGTCCTGCTGCTGGTCGGGCTGACCGTGCTTGTCCAGGTCTACCGCTTCGCGGTCACCCGACGGCCGGTTGCGCAGGAGAGCTAGCTCGGGGACCCGGTCCTGCGTGGGGCCGGACGAGCCGCCGACGGGCGGGAGCCCTGGTAGCCGGTCCGGGGGCCGCCGCGGTAGGGGCCGCGCTCGGGACGCAGGGGTCGCAGCGGGCGCTCGCTGACGACGACCGGCTCTCCGGAGGTCGCGAGCTGCCGTACGGCGGGGTGGCCGGGGACGACGCTCTGGGCGCTGACCTCGATGCCGGCCCGCTCGCGCAGCCGCTGGTTGTCGCGGACCTGGTCACTGGTGAGCAGGGAGACGACAGTTCCCCGGGCACCGGCCCGCGCCGTGCGGCCCGAGCGGTGCAGGTAGTCCTTGTGGTCGGCGGGCGGGTCGTAGTGCACGACGAGGTCGACGTCGTCGACGTGGATCCCGCGGGCGGCGACGTCGGTCGCGACCAGGACGCGCTGGTGACCACCGGTGAAGGACTCGAGGGCGCGCTTGCGGGCGTTCTGGGTCAGGTTGCCGTGGATGGCGCCAGCGGGCACGCCCGCCTTGCCGAGCTGCTCGGCGAGGCGGTCCGCGCCGTGCTTGGTCCGGACGAAGATCAGGGTGCGGGCCGGGCGGCCTGCGATCTCCGTGGCGACCTCCACCTTGGCGGCATGCGCCACCGCGAACACCAGGTGGTCCATCGTGTCGACGGGGCTGGCCGCCGCGGCGACCGCGTGCATCGCCGGGTCCTTGAGGTAGGCCCGGACGAGCTTGTCGACCCCACGGTCCAGCGTCGCCGAGAACAGCATCCGCTGCCCGTCGGTGGGGGTGAGGTCGAGCAGCGCCGTGACGGCGGGCATGAAGCCGAGGTCGGCCATGTGGTCGGCCTCGTCAAGGACGCTGATCA
>JAYTHS010000450.1:0-11243 GCA_043732345.1 Frankiales bacterium
CCGTCGAGCAGGTCCCGGGCGGTGCTGGGCAGGACCGGGCCGAGGCCGGGGATCTCGGCGAGCTCAAGATCCCCGCCGGTGGCGGTCGAGTAGGGGATCACGATGGTGGCGTCCCACCCGCCGCTTGCCTCGGCGCCGCCGGTGAGCAGCGCGACGGCGAGGTCGAACAGGCGGGCGTCGCGGGTCCACTCGTCGTCGGGCTCGTGGCTCTGCCGTCCGTCCTGGCGGGCCAGGGCGGACAGCACCGCGCTGATCTGGGGCTTGGGCCCGGAGAGGCTCGCTGGCTTGGCCGTTGAGCCGCTCCCACCCGCGCACGTCCCGGCGGGCGGTGGCGTTGTCCTGCCGCCGTCCGGCGGCGTCGACGTCGACGAGCAGGACGAGCCGGCGAAGCATGGCGGTCAACTCGCTGAGGGTCTGCCCGGTGAACCGGGTCAGCATGATCGCGATGATCGCCTGGCGGTGCTCCAAGGGCAGGTCGAGTTCGGGGTCGTCGACCACTCGCAGTGCAGCGCGGACGCGGCGCTCCGTGAGCTGGTTCGCCTCGACGGCGTCGACGAGCCCGGGGAGTTCGCAGGCCGAGAGGGCCAGGTGCAGCAGGGCGTCACCGGTCGCTGCGCTGGCGCCGATGGCGAGGGCTACCTCGTCGGCGACCCAGGCGCGCCGCTGTGTGTCGGCGCGGTTGCTAGTGGCGACCAGGGTGCGCAGCATCAGGGCGAACGCCTGGTTCTGCAGATGCTGGCACGCGGTGACGGCGTCGAGGTCCTGCGTGGGGGTCGCGGTGAAGAGCATCCCGTCCCAGCGGTCATGAGCCTGCCGGACCAGGCCCGCGACCCGGACGGCGTCGGCATCCATGCCCAGCTCTCTGGGCATGGATGCCTGCCATGTGTTGGTCAGCAGCACCATGGGGGTGCTCAGGTGCGCGGGCATGCCGACGGGCACGGGCTCTGCAGCAGCCCGTGCCCAGTCCGGCACCGCCGGCGGCATCCCTTCGAATATGTGTCGATCCTACCGGGGGCCACCGACAAAATTGAGCCCAAGAAGTGCTTGTGGACAGCGGTTCTCGACGAAAGATGAGGGAACGCGCCGGAGTCGACCTGTCCTACGTGGATCTGGGTGCTGACGATTCCCGGGTGCGTCAACTCGACGTCAGTTGACAGATGCAGACCGGGCCAGACGTTTGACGGACGAGGCCCCCGGGGCAGGCGCCGAAGGGGTCACGGCGTTGATCGACGTGACAGCAGATGACAGGGTGCTGCCGTCGCTGTCCAGGTGGGCCAGCAGCGACGTGATCTCGCGGATGATCCGGCCATCGATGGGCAGCGACATGTGCCCGACGCCCCGGACCAGAACGTTGCGCGCGCGGAGGTCGGGGTGCTCGATCCGGCCGGAGCGGGCCGGCACCACCATCTGATCCAGGTCGCTCCAGAAGGCCACGAAGCGGGTCCGCAGGCCAGGGGCCGGGAGGGCCAGTGCGGCGGTGAGGTCCGAGCCGGGCCGCAGCTGGCGCATCACCCGGGTGGGCAGCAGGTGCGCCGCAACCGTCCCGCTGTGCGGAGTGCCCAGCGTGCACAGGGTGTGGACCCGCGCGTCCCCGCCCAGCTTCTGGACGTACCACCGGGCGACGAGGCCACCGAGGGAGTGCCCGACGACGTGCACCTTGTCGTACCCGGTCTCGGCGCAGGTCTGCTCGACGAGCCGGTCGAGGCGCTGCGCGACCGACCGGACGTCCTGGGTGAACGGGCTGTAGTTGAGCGTGATGACCCGGCCGAAGCCACGGCGCCGGAGCGAGCGCCGCAGCAGTGCGAAGATGGAGCGGTTATCGACCAGCCCGTGCACCAGGATGATCGGCGTCCCGGCAGCCACCACGTCGCCCATCAGCAGCCCGCGCTGGGCTGGCGGCAGGTCCGACAGGGTGAAGCGCTCGAGGCCCTCGCGACCCGTCGCCCGACCCCGCTCGGCGGCCATCCCCAGGGGATAGAGCGCCAGGTGGGCCGCCACCCAGGCCAGCTCGGTGCCGGCGCCCCGCAGCCCCGAGGGGGAGCAGACGACACCCAGACCGCGGCGCGTCGACCGCGCGGCGGCAGTCAGCTGGGGACGCAGGACGGGCACGGTCGGTCCTCACACGGGTTCAGGGCGTCGGTCCGGGTGACCGTACGCCTTGCCCTACCGCAGGGTGACCCAGGCCACACCTGCGACGACTCAGAGTTCGCCTGGCAGGGGGCTCGACCACCGGACGCGCCGGGCCTCGCGACGGGCGTCGGGCGGTCGCGCGAGCTGCTGCGCGACGTACGCCGGCAGGTCCCCGGCACCGGTGACGACCGCGTCGGCGAACCCGAGCGCGAGCAGGTCGGCGGGGGTGATGCGCATGAGGTCGGCGCACTCCTGCGCGGGCCGTCGCAGCGCTGCAGTCGCCCCCTCCGGGCCGATGGCGGCCAGGTAGGCGTCGGGAGTGATCAGGACGCAGTCGGCCACCGCGACGGCGAGGGCGCCTCCCGAGCCGCCCTCCCCGTGGATCAGCGCCACGGTGGGGGAGGGGCACAGCAGCAGGGCGTCCAGCGCCTCGCCCATCGCAGAGGCGATGCCGTCGGCCTCGCTGGTCGAGCCGGGGTCGGCGCCGGGCGTGTCGACCAGGCTGATGACCGGCAGCCGGAGCCGCCCTGCGAGCCGGAAGGCCCGGGTGGCCAGCCGGTAGCCGTCCGGGGTCGGCCGTCCCCCGAGCTCCGCAGCCAGCGCCACCCCCACGACGGGCTGCCCCCCGAGCCGGCCCACCCGGGCCGTCACCGTGCGGTCCCCCCGGGGGGCCTGCAGGTCGACGGCGTCAGTGAGGAGCTCGGCGAGCAGGTCTCGCCCCGAGACGGTGCGCGCTCGGCTCGCCAGCACCTGCTCCCAGCCGCCCCGCCCGCCAGGATCCGCGGTGGCGGCGGGGGTCTGGGCGGTGGGGGTCTGGGTACCCGTGGTCGGGGCCGTCTCGGTCGTGGTCTGGGCCGTCTCGGCCGAGGTGGGGGCCAGCGCTCGCAGGGCTGTCGCCAGCCACGCGGCGGCCCCGTCGGCGGGGACGACGGCGTCGACGAGCCCCGCGTCGTACGCGCTGGTGGCGGTGTGGCTGTCGGACCCGATCACCTCGCCGGTGGTCGCCTCCACGACGCGCGGCCCGGCGAACCCGACGGTGGCGCCCTCGACAGCCACCCGCAGGTCGGCCGCGGACGTGACGCTGATCCACACGCCGCCGGTGGTGGGGGCATCGGCGACCGACAGGTGCGGCAGCCCGGCGCCGGCGAGGTCGAGCAGCGCCAGCCGGGCCCGCGGGATGCCGACGAGCGCGGCGACGCCCTCCTGCAGCCGGGTGCCGCCCGAGCGGACCAGGGTGACCAGGGGGACCCGCTCGCGGACGGCCTGCCTCGCGGCGGCGGCCAGCACGGTGGCGTCGTCCTCGCTGAAGCTGCCGCCCTGGACGGAGAAGTCCCAGGCGACCGCGACCGGGCCGGGCCGACCGGGGGCACCACGCAGGCGGTACGCCCGGACGGCGGGCCGGGGCCGGTATCCGGGCCAGTTCGTCGGGTTGCGGCCCCCGAGGCGCACGTCGAGCAGGCTGGCGCCGGCCAGCAGCGGCTCGCGCCAGTCGCCTGTCACGGGCGCGTACTCTCGCACGGGCCCGCGCCCGCTCCCTCGACGACCTCCAGGAGGTCCCCGTGACCAGCCCCGGCCGCATCCGCGTCGTCGTCGCCAAGCCCGGGCTCGACGGTCACGACCGGGGGGCGAAGGTCGTCGCGCGGGCGCTGCGCGACGCGGGCATGGAGGTCATCTACACCGGGCTGCACCAGACCCCGGAGCAGATCGTCGAGACCGCGATCCAGGAGGACGCGGACTGCATCGGCCTGTCGGTCCTGTCCGGCGCGCACATGACGCTGTTCGCCCGAGTGCTGGACCTGCTCAAGGCCCGCGGAGCGCAGGACGTGGTCGTGTTCGGCGGCGGAATCATCCCCGAGGACGACGTCACCGAGCTGCTCGCCCTCGGCGTGTCCCGGGTCTTCACACCGGGCGCCGAGTCGCTCGACGAGATCGTCGCCTGGGTGCGCGAGAACGCCGGCTCCTCCGTCTGACCCTGCCCCACCCGTGCCCGACCCGTGCGTGATCCGTGTGCCCCCTGTGTGATCCGTGCGTGATCAACGGAACCAACAGGGGCGTTAGAGGCGCCAGATCGCCCCTGCCGGTTCCGTTGATCACAGCTCAGCCAGGCTCGTACGGCGGCCCGCCCCCGCCTGGCTCTCCTGCGATGGTGCAGGTCACACCCTGGGAAGCGGGCCAGGGCCGTCGGGAAGGAGGCCGTAGTCCGGTGGCTACGCTCGCGCAATCGTCCCGAAGCAGACAGGATCCCCGTGGACCTCATGGAGTACCAGGCGAAGGAGCTCTTCGCGAAGCACGGCGTACCCGTGTTCGACGGGGAGACCGTCGACAACGCCACTGATGCCCGTGCGGCTGCTGAGCGGATCGGCAAGCCGGTCATGGTCAAGGCGCAGGTCAAGGCCGGCGGCCGCGGCAAGGCCGGGGGCGTGAAATACTGCCCGACCGCCGACGAGGCGGCGGCCCGTGCGGCTGACATCCTGCAGCTCACGATCAAGGATCTGCCCGTCCGCAAGGTCCTTGTGACCGAGGCCTCGGACATCGACAAGGAGTACTACGTCTCCTTCTTGCTCGACCGGGCCAACCGCACCTACCTCGCCATGGCGTCCGTCGAGGGCGGTATGGAGATCGAGGAGCTCGCGGTAGAGCGCCCCGAGGCGTTGGCGAAGGTCCCGGTCGACGCGATCGTCGGCTGCGACGCGGCCAAGGCGGCGGAAATCGCCGACGCCGCAGGCTTTCCTGACGACGTCCGCGACCAGGTGATTGACGTCCTGCAGAAGCTCTGGGTCGTCTTCGTCGAGGAGGAGTGCACCCTCGTCGAGGTCAACCCGCTGGTCCGCACGCCCGAGGGGCAGGTCCTGGCGCTGGACGGCAAGGTCACGCTCGACGGCAACGCCGAGTTCCGCCACGCCGACATTTTCACGGCGTACGCCGACGTCGTCGCGGAGGACGACCTCGAGGGTCGGGCCAAGGCCAAGAACCTCAACTACGTCAAGCTCGACGGCCAGGTCGGGATCATCGGCAACGGCGCGGGGCTCGTGATGAGCACGCTCGACGTGGTCGCCTACGCCGGGGAGGCGTATTCCCTGGGAGGCGGTCAGACGGTGAAGCCGGCCAACTTCCTGGACATCGGCGGTGGCGCCTCGGCGCAGGTGATGGCCGACGGCCTGGAGATCATCCTGAGCGACCCCGACGTACGGTCGGTGTTCGTCAACGTGTTCGGCGGCATCACCTCCTGCGACGCGGTGGCGGACGGCATCGTGCGGGCCCTGGCGATGCTCGGCGACAGCGCCAGCAAGCCCCTCGTCGTCCGGCTGGACGGCAACAACGTGGAGGAGGGCCGCCGCATCCTCGCGGCGGCCGCCCACCCCCTGGTCACGGTCGTCGACACCATGGACGGCGCGGCCGACAAGGCCGCCGAGCTGGCTGGAGCGTCCGCCTGATGGCCATCTTCCTGACCGACCAGAGCAAGGTCATCGTCCAGGGCATCACCGGCGCCGAGGGCACCAAGCACACCCGGCGCATGGTCGCGTCCGGCACGCAGGTCGTCGGCGGGGTCAACCCCCGCAAGGCGGGCGAGACCGTCGACGGCATCCCGGTCTTCGCAACGGTCGCGCAGGCCATGACCGCGACTGGCGCCGACGTCTCCGTCGTCTTCGTGCCTCCGGCGTTCGCCAAGGCGGCCGTCGTCGAAGCGATCGACGCCCAGATGCCGCTGGTCGTGGTCATCACCGAGGGGATCCCGGTCCAGGACAGCGCCTGGTTCTGGCAGTACAGCCAGGGCACGAAGACCAGGATCATCGGCCCGAACTGCCCCGGCCTGATCAGCCCCGGAGCGTCGAACGCTGGCATCATTCCCGCGTCCATCGCGCCGACCCCGGGCAAGATCGGCCTGGTCAGCAAGAGCGGCACGCTGACTTACCAGATGATGTACGAGCTGCGGGAGTACGGCTTCACCACGGCCGTCGGCATCGGCGGCGACCCGGTCATCGGGACGACGCACATCGACTGCCTGGAGGCCTTCGAGGCCGACTCGGAGACCATCGCGATCGTGATGATCGGTGAGATCGGTGGCGACGCCGAGGAGCGGGCGGCCGACTACATCATGGCGCACGTGACCAAGCCGGTCGTCGGCTACGTCGCGGGCTTCACCGCCCCCGAGGGCAAGACGATGGGCCACGCCGGCGCCATCGTGTCGGGCTCCTCGGGCACGGCGCAGGCCAAGCAGGAGGCCCTGGAGGCGGCTGGCGTCAAGGTCGGCAAGACGCCGTCCGCGACCGCCGAGCTCATGCGCGAGGTCATGCGGTCGCGCTAGCCCGCTGCCAGGCCGTACGACGGCCCGCTCCCCGTCCGGGAGCGGGCCGTCCGCGCCTCCGGGGCCGGGCCGCCGCCTCGCCGCTGCCCGCAGCCGCCCACCCGCCGCCTGCCCGCAGCCGTCCGCCGACGTCCTCAGCACGCACGAGGTTTGAGGTGCGCCCCCGTGCATGGGTCCGACAGTGACCTCAGGTCGTATGAGGTTCGAGGTCCGACCCAGGCATGGGTCCGACGGTGCCCTCAGGTCGTTCGAGTTTCGACGTGCGCCCCAAGCACGGGCTCAGGTCGTTCGAGGTACGAGGTGTGCCTCGGAAACGGGCCGGATGCGAGGCCGGGCTCGTACGTCGTACGCCGGGTTGCGGTGGCCGGGCGGTCGGTTGCCGGGCGGGAGGCGGGAGGCGGCCGCAAGAGAGCCGGGCAGCGGGCGTCGGGCGGGCCGGCACAGGAAGGGCGGCGGTGCAGGGAAGGCGGCCGCAAGGGAGCCGGGTGCGCGGCGAGACCGGGTGCACGGTGAGACCGGGTGCACGGCGAGACCGGGTGCACGCGTGACCCGGCGTACGGCGTGGGAGACCGTCGACGGGCCGGCGCGCTGGGACAGTCGAGGGGTCATGAGCCAGACCGTCGAGCGCCGCCCCGTCCACCGGCCGGTGTCGCCCGCCCGGGGCGGCCCGGCCAGCCCGCTGGTGCCGGGCTTGACCGCAGCCGGCTGGGCGGTGGGTGCTGGGCTGATCGTCGTCGCCTTCCCGGTGCTGCTGGCCTGGGCCACCGACTCCCGGTCCGGCGCTGGCGCCGCGCAGGCGCTGCGGACGGCCGGGCAGCTCTGGCTGGTCGCCAACGGCGGCAGCGTCGGGGCGTTCGGGCTTGTACCGCTGGGACTGCTGGCCCTGCCGCTGGCTTTGCTGGCGCGGGCGGGGGGGCACGGGGCTCGGACCCAGCCCCCGGCCGACCTGCGCGCCGGGCTCCTGCTGCTCGTGGCCGTCGCGCTGCCCTACGCTGTGACAGCGGCCGTCGTCGCGGGCCTGTGCGCCAGCCCGTCGGCGACCCCGTCGCCCGTGCGGGTCCTGGGCACCGCTCTGCTGGTCGGGCTGGCGGGGACCGCGGTCGGCATCGCCCGGCAGAGCCGGCTGCACCGGACGGCCCTCGCGCTGCTCCCGGCGCGGGTCCGGACGCTCGCCCGGGCCACCACCGTCGCGCTCCTGGCGCTGCTCGGGGCTGGGGCGTTGCTCGCGGCGTCAACGCTCGGGGTGCACGGCAGCCGGGCCACCGTCCTGGCACGCTCCGCCGATCCCGGCCTGGTCGGGGGGCTGGCGCTGCTGCTGATGGGTCTGGCCGTACTGCCGAACCTCGCCGTGTGGGGCGCCAGCTGGCTGGTCGGGCCGGGCTTCGCCGTGGGCGTCGGCACCGGGGTCGGGCCCTTCGGTGTCGTCCTGGGACGGCTGCCTGCCCTCCCCGTCCTCGCGGGACTGCCCACCGCTGCGCCCCCGCCCTGGGTCTGGGCCCTGGCGTTGCTCGTGCCGGTCGCCGCGGGCTGCCTGGCCGGTCTGCTGCTGGCCCGTCGTACGCAGGGCGGGGTCGGTCGGGTGGCGTGCGAAACGCTGCTCGTCCTGCCGGCCGCGGGGATCGGGGCGGCGCTGCTGGCGCTGCTGTCCGGGGGGCCGCTCGGCCCTGGTCGGCTGGCGGCGGTCGGGCCGTCGCCGTGGCAGATCGGCCTGGCCACCGCGCTCGAGATCGGCCTGCCGGCTGTCGTGGTCGCTGCGCTGGTCGCCTGGCGCCGCTGAGCTCAACGGGCACCGAACGTGGTGACGAGGCCGTCCTGTTCGACTGTCCGCAGGGCGCAGCCCGCGTCGCTGAGCCCGTCGCGAAGGGCCATCAGCACGGGTACGTCGTGCAGCTTGCAGCAGCACGGGACTCGGCCTGCCGGGTGTTGCGGGACACGTGCAGGTTGCGGCCCCGGAGGGGTGGACGGTGACGCGCCGGAGCCCGACGCCGGAGCCGACCTCGACGATGGGCAGCCGCTCGGTCAGCGCCGCCGTGACGGGGCAGGACGGGGGTAGTTGCTCGGCCGGCAGGCTCCAGCGGGCCGGCAGGGCCCGGGCGTCCTGGTCGGCGAGCCGCTGCGCGGCGGCCGGGTCGGTGCAGGGGAAGCGGGTCTCGTCGGACGGCCCCGTCCCCAGCGCGACGACCTGGGTGACCGGCTCCCACCGCTGCGGGCCAGCGCGACCGCTGCGCCGTCGGTGACCAGTAGCCACGGCTTCCAGTTCGGCCAGCTGTCGGCCCACGCCGTCAGTCAGGGTAGCCAGCAGGTCAGCGGCACACCCGTCACGGCGAACAGCTCGTCGTAGGCAGGCTCCGCCGCGTGCCGCGTGCCGCGTGCCGCGTGCAGCGCGCCCGCGCCGGTGTACTCCCGCACACCCCCACGGCCGGATCGCAGATCGCCGGGCGCCACGCCTGCTCCCGGTAGCCTGGGGACCCGCCCCCTTCTCGAGCCGGAGGACCTGCTGACCGCCCGCCTGGTCGTCCTGGTCTCGGGAACCGGCAGCACCCTGCAGGCCCTGCTCGACGCGGCGCAGGACCCAGCCTTCGGGGCTCGGGTCGTCGCTGTTGGAGCCGATCGGGACGGCACGTCCGGCGAGCAGCGGGCACGCGACCACGGCGTACCGACGTTCGTGCTCCAGGTCGGTGACTTCCCGGACCGGGCGGCCTGGGACGAGGCGATGGCGGCGGCGGTCACGTCGTACGAGCCGTCGCTGGTCGTGTCGGCAGGGTTCATGAAGCTCGCCGGACCTGCTTTTCTGCAGCAGTTCTCGGGCCGCTACCTCAACACCCACCCGGCGCTGCTCCCCAGCTTCCCCGGGATGCATGCGGTCCGCGACGCCCTCGACCACGGGGTCACGGTCACCGGCTGCACGCTGTTCGTCGTCGACGGCGGGGTCGACACCGGCCCGATCGTGGCGCAGGCCGCCGTACCCGTCCTGGTCGGCGACGACGAGACGACCCTGCACGAGCGCATCAAGGCGGCGGAGCAGGCGGTCCTCGTCGACGCCGTCGGCCGCATGGCCCGCGAGGGCTTCACCGTTTCCGGACGAAAGGTCACCATCCCGTGAAGATCCCTGTGCGCCGCGCCCTCGTGAGCGTCTACGACAAGACCGGTCTCGAGGAGCTCGGTCGTGGCCTGGCCGCCGCCGGGGTGGCGGTCGTCAGCACCGGCTCGACGGCCGCCCGCCTGCGCGACGCAGGGGTGGACGTGACGGCAGTCGACGAGCTCACCGGCTTCCCGGAGTGCCTGGACGGCAGGGTGAAGACGCTCCACCCGCGGGTCCACGCCGGGATCCTCGCCGACCGCCGGCTGCCCGACCACGTGCAGCAGCTTGCCGACCTCGACGTCGAGCCCTTCGACCTCGTCGTGGTTAACCTCTACCCCTTCACCGACACCGTCGCCTCGGGGGCGGCGCCCGACGAGTGCGTCGAGCAGATCGACATCGGCGGTCCGACAATGGTCCGGGCCGCGGCCAAGAACCACCCCTCGGTCGCGGTCGTGGTCGACCCATCGTCGTACGCCTCGGTCCTCGCGGCCGTCGCCGACGGCGGCTTCACCTTCGGGCAGCGCCGGACGCTGGCGTCCCTGGCCTTCCAGCACACCGCGGCGTACGACGTGGCCGTCGCCTCCTGGTTCACCACGACCTACGACCCCTCACCTGACGGCTTCCCGACGTTCCTCGGTGCGACTTTCACCCGCCAGGACGTACTGCGCTACGGCGAGAACCCGCACCAGGGCGCTGCGCTGTACGTCGGGGGGTCTGCCGGTGACACGCTCGCGACGGCGGAGCAGCTGCACGGCAAGGCCATGAGCTACAACAACTACGTCGACACCGACGCGGCGCTGCGGGCCGCCAACGACTTCACCGACCCGACGGTGGCGATCATCAAGCACGCCAACCCGTGCGGTATCGCCAGCGGCGCCGACGTCGCGCAGGCACACCGCAAGGCCCACGCCTGCGACCCGGTCAGCGCCTTCGGCGGGGTCATCGCGGTTAACGCCGAGGTGACGGTCGCGATGGCCGAGCAGGTCGCCGAGATCTTCACCGAGGTCGTCGTCGCGCCCTCCTACGAGGCCGGCGCTGTCGAGGTCCTGGCCCGCAGGCCCTCCATCCGGGTGCTGCGCACGGCGGGCTTCGGCGGGCGCGGGCAGGAGTTCCGGCAGGTGTGCGGCGGGGTGCTCCTGCAGCAGGCCGACGGGATCGACGCACCGGGCGACGCGCCGTCCGGGTGGACCCTGGCCTGTGGTCCCGCAGTCACCGGGGACCTGCTCGCCGACCTCGAGTTCGCCTGGCGGGCCGTGCGGGCGGTCAAGTCCAACGCCATCCTGCTCGCCTACGGCCTCGCGACCGTCGGCGTCGGGATGGGCCAGGTCAACCGGCTCGACAGCGCCCGCCTCGCGGTGTCGCGCGCCGGCGAACGGGCCGTCGGGTCGGTCGCCGCTTCCGACGCCTTCTTCCCCTTCGCCGACGGGCTGCAGGTCCTGCTCGACGCAGGAGTGCGCGCCGTCGTGCAGCCGGGCGGGTCCGTGCGCGACGCCGAGGTCGTGGCCGCCGCCGAGGCTGCCGGCGTCACGCTGTACCTCACGGGGACGCGGCACTTCTTCCACTAGGAGCGTGTGTCGGTAATGCCCGAGCGAGAAATTGCGCCCCACACGGAGCGCTAGATGCCCCAATCGATCCGCCGGTCGTTCCACTGAAAGGCCCAGACCAACCCCAGGATCGGGCCCCGTCCCCACCGGGAGTCGTCCGCAAGCAATACCGACACGGGGT
>JAYTHS010000451.1:0-3459 GCA_043732345.1 Frankiales bacterium
CTCGCGGCCGGCGTGATCGCGTTCGTGCCCGCCATCGGGCATCGCGCCTTCCTGCTGACGACCAACCCGCTGGACCTCGCCCTGGCTGCCGCCGTGGGGGCCGGGGGGGCCGTCTTCGTCGAGGTCACCCACCGTGCTGTCACCGCCCTGTCCGACCGTGGCCAGGGCCCGGCGGGCGGCCCACCTCGGTGAGACCTCCCACCCCCGCTGCACGCCATGACGAGGGGACGTTCGGCCTGGAACGAGACCGAGCTTCGGGGGCACGAGTGTCGACCGTGACATCAGGCTCGCCGACTTCCGCTTCGAGCTGCTCTGGTCGGTCGACACGCTGGAGTGGAAAGGCGTCCCGGCGAGGCAGGTCCTGGCCCGCCTTCTCGCCGCCGCGTGGCCAGCGAGTTCGTCCTCATGCACGTCGGGGCGGCGTCGACCGACTCGGCCGCGCTGCCCCCGGTCGTGCACCGGCTCACCGCGCGCGGTGACGTCTTCGTCCGGGCGGACCGCTTCTGACATGGCAGCACGCCCTCGGCTCAGGCGCCGGCGCGCCCGTCGACCGCCGACCGTCCGGGAACATCCGGGCCGACGACGGCGACCGGACAGGTAGCGACCCGGAGCAGCGCCGAGCTGACCGAACCCAGGGCATGCCGCCACACGACCCCCCTGCCGTGACTGCCGACGACGACGAGCCCGGCGTCCTCGCCGGCCTCCCTGAGTGCTCGCAGGGGGTGCTCAGTGCTCAGCACCAGCGTGACGGGCACCTGGGGGTATGCCTCCCGCCAGGGCTGCACGAAGGCGTCGAGTCCCCGCCGGGCGGCCTCACGGCGGTCCGCCTCCTGGCGGCTGTCCGGCCGCAGGCCCGCGAAGGCGGGCGTGAACGCCCGGAGCGCACGGACGCCGACGCCGGCCACCGCCGCCTGGGCGAAGGCGTAGCCCGCTGCCGCAGTGGAAAGTGCCGAGTCGTCCAGCCCCACCACGACGTCACCCTCGGTACGTGGGTCGGTGGGGACCACGACCACGGGAGCGGCAGCCCGCGTGACGAGGTGCAGCGGCACCGACCCCAGCCAGGACAGGTCGTGCCTTCCCCGCTCTCGCCCACCGACAACCATCGACCTCGCGTGGTGGCTCGCCTGCACCAGCACCTCGACCGTCACGCCCCGCACCAGGTGGTGCGTGCAGGCAAGCCCGGGGGCCCGTTGCACCACGAGCTCCACGGCGCGGTCGAGAACCTGCTGGGCAGCGGCCCGGACCTGGCCCTCGCCACCCCAGACGGGAGCCTCGAGCCGCTGGCCGTCGCGGTAGACCGACGTCGGCTGCCAGGCGTGCAGGAGCGTCAACGACAGGCGATGGGCCAGCGCTCGATCGCAGGCATAGCGGCAGGCCTCGTCACTTGCCAGGGTGCCGTCGACCCCGACGAGGACCCCGTGGGAGTGGTCGATCATGCGTGGCTCCTTCGGTCTGCCGGGCTCATCTCCCGCACGAGGCTGAACGCCTCCTGCTCCTCGAGCGAATCGTGGAGCCGAAGCACGGCGTACAGGCCGTAGAGGACCAGTCGCAGGTCGGCCAGGTCCACGTCGAGGTCGTGGCCGTTGCTCTGCGCCAGGAGCCCTCTGAGCCGGCCGACCTGGTGCTCGATCTCGGCATGAGTCCTCGACATGGCCGCCGTCGCGTCCGTCCCTCCCAGGGCCCGCGCCACCATCGGTACGAGCAGCTGCTCGTCGGCCCGCTCGTGGGGCAGCAGCACCCCCTCGAGCTCGGCGAGCAGCGCTCGCGCGGGACCGAGGTCAGGGGACTGGGAGGAGAGACGATCGGCCACCCACCTGATCCGCTCGATCGTCGGCCGGACAGCGTCGTGCTGGATGCGCAGGGCTCGGGCCATGTCCAGGTCGGCATCGGCGAGCACGACGGTGTGCGTCGGTCCGGGCAGCAGGGCTCGCAGCGCCACACCGATTGCCAACAGGTCTATGAGCTCCTGGACCACGGCGCCGGTGACGGGTGGCAGCCAACCGACTGCGGCAGCTCCCATCGCGACCAGCGACAGCCCCATGCCGATGGCAACGGCCTGGACCGCCACCGACCTCGCCCGCCTGACGACCAGGAGGGCGTCCGCCAGAGCGTCCAACCGGTCGACGGTGAGGACGACGTCGGCGGCCTCGGACGAGGCCGTCGAGCCGCGGGCCGCAAGGGCCACACCCGCCCCCGCCGCCGCGAGCGCAGGTGCGTCGTTCACGCCGTCCCCGACCATGATTGTCGGGCCGTGCTGGGCCTCGCGACCGATCGCGGCCAGCTTCCCGGCGGGGTCACAGTCGGCGAGGACCGCGTCCACACCGACGACCCGTCCGACCGACTCTCCGATGTCGGCGCGGTCACCGGTCACCAGGACGACCCGGCTGATCCCGGCTGCCTTCAGGGCCCGCACCATCCGGGGAGCCTCCGGCCTGATCGGGTCCTCGAGCAGCAGAGCTCCGGCGGGCAGCCCGTCCACGGACACGAACACGGTGATGGATCCCTCCAGGTCCGCCCGCCGACGCACCCGCCGGACCCAGGCCGGCTCGTCCTGACCGACAACCCACCCGGCCTTGCCCAGGCGCACCCGCCGACCGTCGACAATCCCCTCCAGCCCGCGACCGAGCACCTCGTGCACGTCGGCCGGCATCGTCAGGGCCAAGCCCCGCGCGCTGCCCGCCGTGACGATGGCTCCCGCCAGGACGTGCGGCGAGACCTGATCCAGCGACGCGGCCAGACACAGCAGCTCATCACCTGACGGGCCGTCGTCGGCCGTGACGACGTCCGTCAGCGCGGGTCGGCCGCTCGTGAGCGTGCCGGTCTTGTCGAACAGGACGACCCGGCCGGCGGCGAGCCGCTCGAGCGCGGCGCCCCCCTTGATAATGACACCCGCCCGCGCAGCCCGCGACAGGCCAGACATGACGGCGATGGGGGCCGCGAGCAGCAGCGGGCACGGCGTGGCGACGACCAGGACGGCGACCGCCCGGACCGCATCACCGGTGATGGCCCACGCTCCCCCGGCGACCAGCAGCGTGAGCGGGACGAACAGGACGGCCAGTCGGTCCGCCGTGCGGACGAACGGCGCCGAGGAAGCCTGTGCCTGCTCGACCAGCCGGACCAGCCCCGCGTAGGTCGACTCGGACGCGGTCGCGGTGGCGACCAGCTCAAGGGGGGTCGCGGTGTTCACCACACCGCTGCGAACACCCTCGCCGGCCCGTCGCTCCCGCGGGCGGGCCTCGCCGGTCAGCGCGGACTCGTCGAGCACCGCTACACCCTGCAGCCGGCCGTCGACCGGGACGACCTCACCTGCTCCCACGAGCAGCAGGTCGCCGACCACGACCTCCTCGACGGTCACCACGACAACACCGCCCGGCGTTCGTCGGCGCGCGGCTCTCGGGGCCCGGTCGACCAGCAGCGACAGCTCCCGCTCAGCCCGCTTGCTGGCCCGCGCCTCCAGCA
>JAYTHS010000452.1:0-11146 GCA_043732345.1 Frankiales bacterium
CACGACCGGATCACCCGGCTGGTCTTCGCCCTGGACGACCGCGGGGGAGCGACCCCGGCTCGCCGCGAAGCGTGGGAGGCCGCTGCCGACGCAGTGGCAGAAGCGCTGCAGGGAAACGACTCTGTGGCCTTCGCGACCATCGGTGACCCCAACGTCTACAGCACCTTCACCTACCTCGCCGACGCCGTGTGCGAGCGGGTCCCCGCCGTCGAGATCGCGACCGTCCCGGGCATCACCGCCATGCAGGCCCTGGCCGCGACCTCCGGCACCGTCCTGTGCGAGGGCACCGAGGCGCTGGCCCTGTTGCCCCTGACCGCCGGGCTGGACGTCTTCCGGGCGGCCCTGGAACAGTTCGACACCGTCGTGGCCTATAAGGGCGGCCGTGTCCTCGAGCAGGTCCGCGAGGTGCTGCAGGAGCAGGGGCGTCTCGACGACGCCGTGTTCGGGGCCGCTCTGGGTCTGCCCGAAGAGCAGGTCGGGCCACTGCCGGCCGGCGCCGCGCCCTACCTGTCGACGGTCATCGTGCCGGCCCGCCGTACGTCCCGAGGGGGAAAGCTGTGACCGGTCATGTGTCGTTCGTGGGGGCCGGGCCTGGCGCCGCCGATCTCATCACCCTGCGGGGGGCCCAGCGCATCGCGCAGGCCGACATCGTCATCTGGGCCGCGTCGCTGGTGCACGAGGACGTCCTGCAGCACGCCCGGCCCGACGCGCTGATCGTCAACTCCGCCGAGCACTCGATGGAGGGGATCACCCACCACTACGAGCGGGCGGCCCTGGAAGGCCTGCGGGTGGCCAGGATCCACTCTGGTGACCCGGCCCTGTGGGGTGGCACCCAGGAGCAGCACGAGCTCTGCAGCCGGCTCGGGCTCGAGACGGAGGTCATCCCCGGCGTCTCGTCGTTCACCGCGGTGGCGGCCCTCGTGCAGCGCGAGCTGACCATCCCCGAGGTCGCGCAGTCCGTCGTGCTCACCCGGCTCGAGGGCGGCAAGACCCCCATGCCCGAGCGGGAGACGGTCCGGGCGTTCGCCGAGATCGGTACAACGATGGCGCTGTTCCTGTCGGCGGCCCGCACCAAGCAGCTGCAGGACGAGCTGCTCGCCGGGGCCTATGACGAGGACACCCCGTGCGTCGTCGCCTACGCAGCGACCTGGCCGGACGAGCTGGTCTTCGAGTGCCGGCTCGGCGAGCTGGCGGCCAAGGTCAAGGAGCACAAGCTCTACAGGCACACGATGGTGCTCGTCGGCCCGGCGCTGGCCTCCGGCGGGACCCGCTCCCACCTCTACCACCCCGGGCACTTCCACGAGCACCGCAAGGTCGAGTCGCAGGAGGCCCGCCGCGAGCTGCGCGCCCAGATGGTGAAGCCGTGACGGTACGGCCGTGAGCGAGCTACGCGAGCCCTCCCTGCCGCGTACGGCGAGGGTCCGCACCGGCCTGCTGCGCACGGGCTGGACCACCGGCACCTGCAGTGCCGCGGCCGCCAAGGCAGCGGCGCTCGCCCTGCGTGACCAGGTCGTCGTCGAGCACGTCGACATCGCCCTCCCCAGCGGGCAACGCGTCTCCTTCGCGGTCGAGAGCTGCTCCTGGACAGCAGAAGAGGCGACCGCTGTGGTCGTGAAAGATGCCGGTGACGACCCTGACGTGACGCATGGCGCCCACCTCACCGTCACTGTGTCCTGGGCCGACGAGCTGGTGCTGGAGAGCGGCGTCGGTGTCGGGACGGTGACCCGTCCCGGCCTCGGCCTGCTGGTGGGTGGCCCTGCCATCAACGAGGTGCCGCGGGCCATGATCGGCCAGGCCGTCCGCGAGGTCGTCGACCGTGGCCTGCGGGTCGTCGTCAGCGTCCCCGACGGCGAGCAGCGGGCGAGGAAGACGACCAACGCCCGGCTCGGCATCCTGGGGGGGATCTCGATCCTCGGCACCACCGGGATCGTGCGGCCGTTCTCCACCGAGTCCTGGCGGGCCTCGGTCGTGCAGGCCGTCAGCGTCATGGCCGCGCAGGGCCTGGACACGCTGGTGCTGTGCACCGGCGGGCGCACCGAGAAGGGCGCGATGGCGCTGCTCCCCGACCTGCCCGAGGTCTGCTTCGTCGAGGTCGGGGACTTCACCGGCGCCGCGCTGCGGCAGGCTGTCGACGACGGACTGACGCGGGTCGTGTTCGTAGGGATGGTCGGCAAGCTGACCAAGCTGGCGGGCGGGGTCCTCATGACGCACTACACCAAGTCGAAGGTCCCGCTGGATGTCCTTGCAGCGCTCGAGCCGACCACCGGACCTGCTGTCCTGTCAGCCAACACGGCCCGCCACGCCTACGAGGTGTGGGAGAGCGCCGGGGTGCTCCGCGTTGCGGGCGACCGGCTGTGCGCCCAGGTGGCCGACGTCCTGCGGCGCTTCACCGACGGCGCGCTGTCGGCCGAGGTGGCGATGGTCGACTTCACCGGCCGCCGGGTCGTGGCGGCCACCCGGCCGCAGTGGGTCGCTGCGTGATCACGGTGCTGGGCCACGACGGGACCCCCGTCGACTCCGAGGAGCTGGCCCGCGCAGAGCTGGTCGTGGGTGGGGAGCGCCACCTCGCGCAGGTGCCCCCCGGTACGCCGACCGCTGCCTGGGCCTGCGTGCGCACCAGCGTCTCAGCGCTGCGAAACCTCGACGGAGACGGGGTCGTGCTCGCCAGCGGCGATCCGGGCTTCTTCGGTCCGGTCCGTCGGCTGCGCGAGCAGTTCGCCGCCGACGAGCTCGTCGTGCGCCCAGCGCCCTCGTCGGTGCAGCTGGCCTTCGCCCGGGCGGGCCTGCCCTGGGACGACGCGCTGGTCGTGAGCGCCCACGGCCGCGATCCCGGTCGGGCGCTGAACGCCTGCCGGGCCCACCCCAAGGTCGCCGTCCTCACCGGGCCGGGGACCGGTCCGGCCGAGCTCGGTGCTGCGCTCGTCGAGTCCCCGCGGGAGCTCTTTGTCGCATCCCGCCTCGGGGAGCCCGACGAGCGCTGCACCTGGACGACGCCTTCGGCTGCTGCGCAGGAGATCTGGCCTGAGCCCAACGTCCTGCTGGTCGTGGACCGCAGTCGCGAGGTCGCCCCGAGCATGGGGTGGCTCGCCGGTCGCGAGATGCCGGGGCCATGGGCGTTGCCCGACTCCGCCTTCGCCCACCGCGACGGGATGCTGACCAAGTCCGAGGTACGCGCAATCGTGCTCGCCCGCCTGGGTCCGCGGGTCGGTGACCTGGTCTGGGACCTCGGGGCGTGCAGCGGGTCGGTGGCGATCGAGTGCAGCCGGCTCGGATCGGCGGCCGTCGCCGTCGAGGCCGGGCCGGTCGAGCACCTCACCGCCAACGTCGCCGTCCTGGCGCCTGACGTGCGGATCGTCCAGGGCCGGGCCCCCGAGGTGCTGGCCGGGCTGCCCGACCCGGATGCCGTCTTCGTCGGCGGGGGAGGCCCTCTCGTCGTCGAGGCGGTCGCCACGCGACGCCCCCAGCGCGTCGTCGTCGCGCTCGCCACCCTCGAGCACGTGGCTCCCGTCGTCGCGGCGCTCGGCGGCTACGCCGTGGACACCGTCCTGCTGCAGGCCCAGCGCCTGACGCCCCTGGGATCCGGCCATCGGCTGGTCCCCACCAACCCCGTCTTCGTCGTCTCAGGAGCCCTGCCGTGATCGGCCTCGTCACCACGACCGGCGCCGGCCGGACCGCAGCCGCCGAGCTCGTGGATGCCCTGGCCCCCACCACGTCGTACGACGTGCGTGAGCTCGCGACGGCCTTCCGGGAGTGCGACGGGCTGGTGGTCTTCCTCGCCACTGGCGCGACGGTGCGGCTGCTCGCACCGCTGCTGCAGGACAAGGCCAGCGACCCCGGGGTCGTCTGCGTCGACGAGGCCCGGCGCTTCGTGGTCTCGCTCGTTGGAGGGCACGCCGGCGGTGCCAACGACCTCGCGGAGCTGGTTGCCGACGTCTTGGGCGCCGAGCCGGTCGTCACGACGGCGACCGACAGCGTCGGGATCCCGGGCCTGGACCGGTGGAGCTGGCCGGTCGAGGGCGACGTTGCGGGCGTCAGCCGGGCGCTGCTGGACGGCGAGCCGGTCCGGCTGGACATGCCGGTGGTCCACCCGATCCCCCCCCTGCCCGTGATCCACGGAACCGGAACGGGTGCCACGGACCCCCGCGGGACCCCTGCCCGTTCCGTGGATCATGGGAGGGTCATCGCGGTCACGGACGAGGTGACCGACGCCGACGTGGTCCTGCGGCCTCCGTCCCTCGTGCTCGGGGTGGGGGCATCCCGTGGCGTCAGCGTCGAGGAGCTCGACGAGCTCGTGACCGCGACGCTGGCCGAGCACGGCCTGAGTGCCCGCAGCGTCAGCATGGTCGCCACCGTGGAAGCCAAGGCCGACGAGCGCGGCATCGTCGAGATGTGCGCCCGCACCGGGTGGCCGCTGGTCACCCACTCCGCGGAGGTCCTTGCCGCCACCGCCGCCCCGAACCCATCGCAGCACCCCCTCGACGCGGTCGGCACCCCCTCTGTCGCGGAGGCCGCTGCCCTGCAGCACGGCACGCTCGTCGTGGAGAAGACCAAGAGCGCGATGGCAACAGTTGCGGTTTCACGGATCGCCCCGCGTGGCCGGCTGAGCATCGTCGGGCTCGGCCCCGGCGCCCGCGACCTGCTGACCCCGCGGGCCGTGGAGGCGCTGCGCTCCAGCTCGGTGTGGGTCGGCCTGGACCAGTACGTCGACCAGGTCCGTGACCTTGCCCGGCCCGGGACCCGCTTCCTGGAGACCGGCCTGGGCAAGGAGGAGGAGCGTGCCCACTCCGCGGTCGCTGAGGCCGCCCTCGGTCATGCCGTCGCCCTGCTCGGCTCCGGCGACGCCCAGGTCTACGCCATGGCCTCCCCGGCGCTGGAGGTGGCCGGTGACGACATCGATGTCGACGTCGTCCCCGGGGTCACCGCCGCGCTCGCGGCTGCCGCGCTGCTCGGCGCCCCGCTGGGCCACGACCACGCGAGCATCAGCCTGTCGGACCTGCACACGCCGTGGCCCGCCATCGAGGCGCGGGTGCGCGCGGTGGCCGAAGGCGACCTGGTCGTCAGCTTCTACAACCCCCGGAGCCGGGGCCGGGGCTGGCAGCTCCCCAAGGCGCTCGCGATGCTCGCCGAGCACCGACCCCCCACCACGCCCGTCGGCGTCGTCACGCACGCCAGCCGCGAGGGCCAGCAGGTGCACCTGGCGACGCTCGCCGACCTCGACGTCGAGCTCGTCGGGATGTACAGCCTCGTCACCGTCGGGTCCTCCCAGAGCTGCGTGGTGGCAGGCCGTATGGTCACCCCCAGGGGGTACCGGTGGCATACCTGATTGACGCCTCCTGCACCGCCTGTGGGGCCTGCCTGCTGACCTGCCCCGAGCACGCCTTCACCGTCGGGGTGCCGCTGAGCGTCCGCGAGGACCACTGCACCGACTGCGGCGAGTGCATCGAGGTCTGCCCGGCCGACGCGATTACCCGGGTCCCGGCGTGAGACCGGGCACCGTCGCGCTCGTGGGGGCGGGTCCGGGTGACCCGGGGCTGCTCACGTTGCGCGCCGCCGAGCTGCTCGGGCAGGCCGATGTGGTGCTCGTCGACCGGCTCGTCGACCCCGGGGTCCTGGTCCACGTCCGGGAGGACGCGCTGCTCGTCGACGTGGGCAAGACCTCCTGGACCGGGACCGCCCCGCGGCAGGAGGAGATCAACGCCCAGCTGGTCAGCCACGCCCGGGCGGGCTCCCGCGTCGTACGGCTCAAGGGAGGCGATCCGTTCGTCTTCGGGCGGGGCAGCGAAGAGGCAGAAGCTCTGGTGGACAACGGGATCGCTTTCGAGGTGGTCCCGGGGATCAGCAGCGCCATGGCCGCACCGGCGTACGCCGGGATCCCGGTCACCGCGCGGGGCATCACCCAGGACGTTTGCGTCGTCACCGGCCACCTGGACCCCGACGACCCGGCCAGCCGGGTCCGATGGCAGGCCCTCGCGACCGGACCGGGGACCCTGGTGATCCTCATGGGGCACGACCGGCTGGCGCTGCTGGCCGCCGGGCTCGTACGGTTCGGTCGGGCCGCGGACACCCCCGCGGCCTGCATCGAGCGGGGTACGACGGCGCAGCAGCGCGTCGTCGTCAGCACGTTGGAGCACCTGGCCGCGGACGTCACCGCAGCCGGGCTGAGGGCGCCCGTCGCCACCGTCGTTGGCGACGTCGTGCGCCTGCGGGAGAAGCTGGAGTGGTTCGCATGAGGACATCCGTGCACCCCATCGAGCAGAAGTCGTTCGCGATCCTGCGGTCGCGGGTCGACCTGTCGCACCTGCCGCCGCTGAGCCGGGCCGTCACCGAGCGGGTGGTCCACAGCAGCGCCGACCTCGGCTACGTCGACGACCTCGTCCTGGAGGAGAGCTCCCTGGTGGCAGGAAGAGAAGCCCTGCTGGCAGGCGCCCAGGTCGTCGCCGACGTGCAGATGGTCGCGGCCGGCATCACCAGCCGGGACGCTGTTTGCTGCGTCCGGGAGGCCAATGCGACCGAGGGCCTCACCCGGTCGGCAGCCGCCGTGCGGATGGCCTTCGAGCAGGTCGGGCCGGGCGCCGTGTGGGTCGTCGGGTGCGCCCCGACCGCGCTGTTCGAGCTCCTCGAGGGAGACTACGCACCCGCGCTGGTCATCGGGCTGCCGGTCGGCTTCGTCGGGGCCGCCGAGTCCAAGGCGGCCCTGCGGTTCAGCGGCCTGCCCGCCGTCAGCAACGTCAGCGAGAAGGGCGGCTCCGCCGTCGCCTCGGCCGCCCTCAACGCCCTGCTCTACGCATGAGCGCCCTGTTGGTCGTCGGCCACGGCACCAAGGACGCGGCCGGGGTCGCGGAGTTCGCCGCCCTCGTGGACCGGGTCCGGACGGCGCAGGTCGGCCACGACGTCGAGGGCGGGTTCCTTGAGCTCGCGCCGCCACCGATCCAGGACGCCGTCGCCCGGCTGGTCGCGCTCGGCCACGGCAGCATCGACGTCGTCCCGCTCGTGCTCGTCGCCGCCGGTCACAGCAAGGGCGACATCCCGGCCGCCTTGGCGCGGGAGGAGCTGCGCCACCCGGGTCTGTCCTTCCGGTACGGCCGGCCGCTCGGCCCGCACCCGCTGCTGCTCGCCGACCTCGCCGACCGGCTGGGTGCGGTCGTGACGCCGGAGCTGTGGCCGCAGACCGCCGTCGTCCTGGTGGGCCGCGGCGCCACCGACCCCGACGCCAACGCCGAGGTCGCCAAGACCGCCCGGCTGCTGCTGGAGGGACGAGGGATCGCGACCGTCGAGACGGCCTTCATCAGCCTCGCCCGCCCGTCGGTCCCCGAGGGCCTGGACCGGGCGAAGCGCCTGGGGCACAGCAGAATCGTCGTGCTTCCCTACTTCCTGTTCGCCGGGGTGCTGCCCGACCGGATCGTGGCTCAGACCGTCACCTGGGCCGCCGAGCACCCCGATGTCGAGGTCCTGTCGGTGGGGCTGATCGGCCCGTCGGCCCGGCTCGCCGAGTTGGTCGGCGAGCGGTGGCGGGAGATCGGCGGCGGTGACCTGCGGATGAACTGCGACACCTGCGCCTACCGGGTGGCGCTGCCCGGCTTCGAGGACAAGCTGGGTGCGCCGCAGACCCCCCACGACCACCCTGACGACCCGGCCCACCCGCATGGGCACGGTCACAGCCACTGATGGACGTCGCCCCGCCCCCAGACCCGCTGCGCCACCACGGGGACGCCGAGACCGGGGCCGGGCTGCTGGACCTGGCCGTCAACGTCCGCGGGACCGCCCCGCCCCCGTGGCTGGTCAGCCGCTTGGAGCGCAGCCTGCACCGGCTCGCTGCCTACCCCGACCCGTCGGTCGCGCTGCAGGCCGTCGCCCGCCGGCACGACCGGGACCCTTGCGAGGTGCTCGTCACCGCCGGGGCGGCGGAGGCCTTCGTGCTTATGGCCAGGGCCTTGCGGCCCCGCCGGGCGGTCATGGTGCACCCGGGCTTCACCGAGCCCGAGGCTGCGCTGCGGGCCGCCGGGCACCCCGTGGACCGGGTCGTCCTCGAGCCGCCGTACGTCCTGGACCCGGGTCGGGTGCCGCAGGACGCCGACCTCGTCGTGGTCGGCAACCCGACCAACCCGACGGGCGTCGTGCACACCCGGCTGGCCGAGCTGTGCCGCCCCGGTCGCACCACCGTCGTCGACGAGGCCTTCATGGACGCCGTGCCGGGGGAGCCGCACAGCCTCGCGGGGGAGCGGCTGCCGGGGCTGGTGGTCGTGCGCAGCCTCACCAAGACCTGGGCGCTGGCGGGGCTGCGGGTGGGCTACCTGCTGGCCGAGCCGGCGACGGTCGACCTGCTGCGGCAGGCCCAGCCGCTGTGGTCGGTGGGGACCCTCGGTCTGACTGCGCTGGATGCCTGCCTCGCGCGCGGGCCGGTGCGGATGGCTGAGCGTGATGCCGGCGAGGTGGTCGCGGAGCGCGAGGACCTGACCCGCCGACTGACCGCGCTTGGGGTCGTGGTGGCGCAGGGGAGTCAGGCGCCGTACCTGCTGTGCCACGTCCCTGGCCGACCCGACGTCCGAGAAGGCCTGCGGGAAAGGGGGATCGCGGTCAGGCGCGGCGACACGTTCCCCGGGCTGACGCCCGAGCACTGGCGGACGGCGGTGCGCGACCACGCGGCCAGCGACCTGCTCATCGACGCGCTCGAGCGAACGCTCGGGGCGACGCCCCCTTCCAGCGGGTGAAGGCGTGCGTGAAGCTCGACGTCTCGGCGTAGCCGAGCCGCCGTGAGACCTGCTCCACCGGGATGCCTGCCCCGAGCAGCTCCTCGGCGAGGGCCTCCCGGACCTCGTCGACCAGACCGCGGTACGACGTCCCCTCACTGGCCAGCCGCCGGCGCAGCGTGCGCGTGGACAGGTGCAAGCCGGCAGCTGTCAGGTCGACTCCGGGAAGGTCGGAAGGGCTGCGCAGCAGGACGTCCCGGACCTGACCAGCGATCCCCGTGCGGGACCGGCGGCGGTCGACCAGCTCGCGGCACTGCCGCTCGGTCGCGGCGGCCGTCAGCTCGTCGGCCTGAGGCAGGGGATGGTCGAGCTGCCGGCCGTCCAGGGTTGCGACGTTGCGGTCGGCGCCGAACTCCGGTGGCCGCCCGAAGACCTCCGTCCACGGCGCGACGTCCACCGGGGCCGGCCGACGAGATGACAGGCGCAGCAGGGGGAGTGCACCGCCGGTCAGCTCCCACACGATGGTCCGCAGACCGGCCATGTCGCGGTCCACGACGAAGGCACGGACGTCGGCGGGCACCCCCTCGTCGTGCAGGACGATCGACAGGTCGCCGTCGGACTCCTCGACGGTGAGGCCGCAGAAGGTGAACGACAGGTCTACGAACCGGGCTCCGAGGTCCAGGGCGCTGCGGACCGTCGGGCTGCTGGCCAGCGCGAAGCCCCAGATGCCGTACGTCGTCAGGTGGTAGCGGGTGCCGGCCGCCAAGGCCAGCGCCGGGTCGGGGCAGGCGGCCTGCAGGTTGCGCAGGACCTGGAGCTCCTGGGCTCCGGTCACGTCCAGGCCCGGCCGACGGAGCAGGTCCAGGGTCAGGCCGGTCCCGGCCAGGGTCAGCGACTCGGGGACGTCGCGCTCCAGCCCGAGCCGGCACAGCAGCAGCGCACTGGCGGCGCTGCGGGGGGGGTCCCAGGTTGGCACTGGCCGAAACTATCAAGTCCCTGGCCGCGAAGGACCTGCCCGCGCCGGCGTAGCTCTCCTAGCGTCGCCACCATGGTCAGCGTCGCCGTGGTCGGGTCCGGGTTCGGCGGGATCGGCATCGCCGTGCGCCTCATGCAGGCCGGGGTCACCGACCTGGTCGTCTTCGAGAAGTCCGACGACGTCGGCGGGGTGTGGCGCGACAACAGCTACCCCGGCGCGGCGTGCGACGTCCCGTCCCATCTCTACAGCTTCAGCTTCGCCCCCGAGAGCGGGTGGTCGCACCGCTTCGCCCAGCAGCCGGAGATCCACGCCTACCTGCAGCGCGTCGCCCGCGACCTCGGGGTGCTGCCGCACGTCCGCTTCCGCACCGAGGTCCGCACCGCGTTCTACGACGAGCGGGCCTGCCGCTGGCGGCTGGACCTGTCGGACGGGACCGTCCACGAGTGCGACGTCGTCGTCGCGGCCTGCGGCCAGCTGTCCCGGCCGTCGCTGCCTGACCTGCCCGGGCTTGCGGACTTCGCCGGGCGCGTCTTCCACTCCGCGCAGTGGGACCACGACCACGACCTCGCGGGGCGCCGGGTCGCGGTCGTCGGCACGGGGGCCAGCGCCATCCAGTTCGTCCCCGAGGTCGCCCGTCAGGCCGCGGCGGTGACGGTCTTCCAACGGTCCGCCCCACACGTGATCGCCAAGCCGGACCGCGTCTACGACCCCCGGACCAAGCAGGCCCTCGAGCGCTTCCCCCTGCTGCTGAAGGGCGACCGGCTGCGGACCTTCATCACCAACGAGGCCCGCAGCCTCGGCTTCAATACCGACCCGCGGCTGCTGAAGGGGCACGAGGTGCGCTTCCGGCGGCACTTGCAGCGACAGGTCCCGGACCCCGTGCTGCGGCAGCGCCTGACGCCGACCGACCCGATGGGGTGCAAGAGGATCCTGCAGAGCAACGACTGGTACCCCGCGCTGCAGCAGCCCCACGTCGAGGTCGTCACCCAGGCCGTGCGCGAGGTCACCGCCACCGGGATCGTCACGGCCGACGGCAGGCTGCACGCTGCCGACACGATCGTGCTCGGGACCGGCTTCGCGGCCACCGAGCTGCTCGCCCCCATGGAGGTTGTCGGCCGGGGCGGCCGGACCCTTCGCGAGGCGTGGAGCCGCGGGGCGGAGGCGCACCTGGGGACCCTCGTCCACGGCTTCCCGAACCTGTTCCTGCTCTACGGCCCCAACACCAACCTGGGCCACAACTCCATCGTGCTGCAGCTCGAGAGCCAGTTCCGGCTGATCACCGACCTGGTCCGGCAGCTGCCGCCCGGGCAGGCCGTCGAGGTCCGCGAGCAGGTCCAGCGGGCCTTCAACGACGCGCTGCAGGAGCGGCTCAAGGGCACGGTCTTCGCCACCGGCTGCCGCAGCTGGTACCTCACTGCCGAGGGCCGCAACACCCAGAACTGGCCGGGTACGACGGTGGAGTTCCGCCTGCGCACCAGGCGGT
>JAYTHS010000453.1:0-3428 GCA_043732345.1 Frankiales bacterium
GCGACGGTGTTCAACAGCGTCGGCGGCAAGCCAGCCCTGCTGCGCGCCTGCTACGACGTCGCGACCGTCGGCGATGATGACCCGGTGCCGCTACCGCAGCGTTCGGCACTGCTTGCGGTGCGTGACGAGCCTGACCAGCGAAGGGCGGTCGCGCTGTACGCGACGGCCATCGCCGGTATCGGTGAACGGCTGTCCGGGACCTACGAGGTCTTCCGGGTCGCGGCAACCACCGACCTTGAGATCCGAACTCAGTGGGAGCAGATCCAGGCCGAGCGGCTCGGCGGTGCCCGCGGGTTCATCCGCGTCCTTGCCGGCAAGGGCCCGCTTCGCGATGGGCTCGACGTCGACGAGGCGGGGGACGTGGTCTGGGTGCACATCGACGCCAGCCTGTTCCACCGGCTCGTCATCGAACGGGGCTGGTCCCGCGCACGCTTCGAAGCCTGGTTTACCCGCTCCCTGAGCGACTACCTCCTTGAGCCTGCCAGACCACCCGTGACCACCATTGTTCGAGCACCGCGGGCTAGGCACGGCTGATCCCGTCACCTCCTTGTCGGCCGTCACGAGCAACCAGTCACGCTCTCCGAACCGGGGGACGCCAGCGCTACCTCGCAGACCGGGAGCCGACATCATCGCCGTGGACTGTGCGCCACCAGATACTGCTGTTGCGGTCTTTTCGTGTGGAACGTCACGTAATTCCCCAGGGCTGGCGTCACGCAATTCCCCATGGGATCCGGCTTGCAGGTTAGTCAGCCGGTTGCCTCCTTGTCATTGTCATTGGGCGGTGTCTCGTTGATTCCGGGGTCAGGATGCGCGTTGGGTTGCTTCGTTGACTCGTCGGCGGAGGCGCGCGTGAACCGCTGCTGCGCGGCCTGGCGGGACACGCCGAGCCGGGCGCCGATGTCGGACCAGGGGTGGCCGGCCTGGCGTGCTCGGGTGACCGCTGCCGACAAGGTTCGGTCGGCGGCCTTGGCGTGCTGGTGGGCGGCGCCGATCCAGGCCAGGACGTCGACCTGTGGACCGGCAGGAAGCGCGGCCGGCGGTTGGCCCTTGCCGATGCTGGAGCGGCGGGCCGCGCAGGATGCGCAGAGCGCCACGGTGCCGAGTTGGACGGCCGCGGTGAGGGTGCACTGTGGCCGGCGGGTGGGGTCGCCCGCGTAGTGGCAGCGCACTGCGGTGTCAACGGTGCATTGACGCCTGCGGCCGGTCATGTGGCTGACTGCTGGGTGGGGCGTTTCCGGGGACGGTAGCTCGGTCCGTCCATGAGCAGCACGTGGCTGTTGTTGACGAGCCGGTCCAGCAGGGATTCGGCGACCACGGGGTTGGGGAACAGCGGGTACCAGTCCGCTGGGGCCCGGTTCGCGGTGTAGATCGTGGAGCGGCCGGCGCGTTCGGTGATGAGCTCGTAGAGGTCATCGGCTTGGGCGTCGGTGAACATCCGGACACCAAAATCGTCCAGGATCAGGAGGTCGACGCCTGCGAGCTTCCGGAGCCGGGCGGTCCAGGTCCGGTCGGCGTGCCCACCGGCCAGGTGCGCGAGGGCCCGGCTGGCCTTGAGGAACGTGACCGACAGGTTCCGCCTGCAGGCCAGGTTCCCCAGGGCTTGGGCGACGTGGCTCTTCCCGATCCCGACCGGGCCGTGCAGCACGACCGACTCGGCCCGCTCCAGGAACCGCAATGTGGCGAGGTCCCGGATCGCGTGGACGGGGAGCTTCGCGGAGACCGTGAAGTCGAAGTCCTCCAGGCTGACCTGTTCCTCGAACCGGGCGGCCCTGACCCGTCGGGTGACTGCGGTCGCGGCCCTGCGGTTGAGCTCGTCCTCACACAGGACCTGCAGGAACTCCTGATGCCCGAGCTCACCGGCGCGGGCCTGGACGAGCCGGACCTCCAGGGTGTCGAGCATCCCGCCCAGCTTCAGCGACCGCAGGGTGCTTTCGAGCTGATGGACCGCGGTCATGACGCCGCCTCCTGCACGAGCAGGTCCGCGACAGCCTCGGGGGGAGCCTCGGTGACGAGGGTCAGGAGGGCCGCTGCTCCCCGTAGGTGAGCTGCTGCGCCGCCGTCCCCTGCCGCAGTCGCGGGTGTGGTCTGCCGGTCGGTGCCGGCGGCGAGGATCCCCTTCACGGTCTTGTAGGACGCGTCGCCGACCTGCATCGCCAGCAGGCAGGCGTTCTCCAGGCGTTCGGGGGTGTTCTTGTCCGCCAGCCCCAGCACGCCTTGGGCGGCGCGGAGCCGGAACAGCGCGTTCACCTCGAGCAGCTCATCGATGAGCGCGACCGCACCCGGGCCGACCTCGGCGGCGCGCTTTCGGCACCACGTCGGGGTCCGCATGTGGAAGGCGATCTTCTCTGGCGGGTAGTCGCTGTAGTCGGTCATCCGGCCCTTATCCGCGGCCACGATGTGGGTCTTCACGAGCTCCCCGGCGAGGAACATCTGGACTTGGGTGTCGGAAAGGCGGGCGTCCAGGTGCTGGCCGATGAACCGCCATGGCACCCAGTAGAGGGCCTTGCCGACCTTGACGTGGATGTCGGGGCCGACCTTGGGTCGTGACCAGGTGGTGAGCTCGAACGGCCGGACTGGTAGGGGCTGCAGGGTGTGCTGCTCGGTCGCGGCGAACACCGTCGCTGGGGCAGCCCCACCCAGGGGCCGGCAGGCCCGTCGGCCGGCGACCTCGGTGCTCCACCGGACCGCGTCGGTCTGCATCTGCTCCAGGCTGCTGAACTCCCGGCCGCGCCAGAAGCTGTCCCGCACGTAGGGCATGGGTCGTTCGACGCGGGCCTTGTCCTTGGGCTTGAAGATCCGCGCGGGGTCGATCAGTAGGCCGTAGTGCGCGCCGAGCTCGGCGTAGGAGCGGTTGATCTTCGGGTCATACAAGTCCGGCCGCTCCACGCCGGTCTTGGAGGTTGTCCGGGACGATCCGCTCGGTCACGCCGCCGAAGAACGCGAACGCCGCGACGTGCGCGTCGTTCCACGCCCGCTGGTCCATCACCAGCAGCGGCCGCACGAACATGTGCCGGCTCGCGGCCAGCACCATCACGAACGCCCACACTCGTCGGCGGGCCTGACGGGCAGGGTCCCACCACATCCCGAGCATCCCGTAGTCGACCTGCGCCTCATACCCCGGCGGTGGGCCGTCCCGCAGGACCGTGACCTGCGCGGCGAGCATCTCCTCCGGAAGGTTCGCCGCCAGATACCGGCGCAGGCTCGACAAGCTCACCGTCAGGCCGTGCTCATCACGCAGTCGCTGATGGATCGTGGAGACCGTCACCTCGCCCAGCAGGTCCTTGATCGCGTCGTGGAACACCTCGATCGCCGGCCAGCTCGACTGCCGCAACCGCGTGTCGATGAGCTCAGGGAACCAACCCCGGACCAGCGCGATCCACTCCGCCTCACCCAGCGCCGCGCCACCGGGCGCGAGCCCCACCGCGATC
>JAYTHS010000454.1:0-3387 GCA_043732345.1 Frankiales bacterium
CGGTCCCCCGGGTCGGCCAGGCTGAGCAGAGCCGACAGCAGGGTGGTCTTGCCCGTACCGGTGCCGCCGGTGACGAGGAACGCGGTGCGCGACAGCACCAGCGCCTGCAGCAGCGCCGCCCCGTCCCGGGGCACAGCGCCCCTCTCGACCAGCTCGTCCAACGTGAAGACCCGTCGCCGGGGACCCGCAGTGACAGGCATGTCCCACCCGGTGCGACGGGGGGCAGCACGGCGTGCAGCCGCACCCCACCGGACAGGCGGGCGTCGACTCACGGCTGGGCGTCGTCCAGCCGGCGCCCCGCCCCCGAGGCGAGGCGGACAGCGAGGCGACGCACCGCCGCCTCGTCGGGGAAACGCAGGGGTGTCCGCACGAGCCCGGACCCACGGTCGACCCAGACCTCGTCCGGGGCGTTGACGAGCACATCCGTGACCTCCAGGTCGGCGAGCAGCGGGTCCAGCACCCCGGCGCCACCGATCTCGCTCTGCAGCGCCCGCAGCACGGACAGCAGCTCGGTGTCGCCGCGCAGTCCCCCGCCCTCGGCCCGCAGCGCTGCAGCCACTGCTGCTGCGGACGGGCTGCTCCCCTCGCGGGCGGGGCGGTCCCGGACCCGGTCCAGCAGCTCGCTCACGCGACGTGCGCCGCAGGCAGCAGCTCGGACAGGAGGGCGTGGCACAGCGACCCCAAGGGGCTGCGCGACCGTCCCCCGGGCGCACGTCCCTGCTCCAGAGCCAGCGCCAGGCCGGGCTCGTCCCGGAGCTCGGCGAACAGCGGCAGCCCCAGCGCCGCAGCGACCTGCTCCCCGCCGAGTCCGGCCGGGCCCGGCGCCCGAACGATCAGCTGCACGTCCCGGCACAGCTGTCCGACGCTGGCGGCGACCCGCGCTGCCGCAGCGGCGGCCCGCACCTCCGCCGGGACCACCAGCAGCGTCGTCGTCGCGCTCGCCAGCACCTCCTTGGCAGCGTCGTCCAGGCTGCGCGGCAGGTCGATGACGACCAGGTCGTGGGCGCGACGTCCCGCAGACAGGACCGCCGCCACGGCCTCCGCCGCCAGGGCGACCCTCTCGCCGCGGTCCCACGACAGGACCGACAGCTCCTGCAGCCTAGGAGCGTGGGTCCGAAATCGGATTAGAGGTGACCGACCACAACATCATGAGGTCGGGGTCACCTGGGTACACCACATGTGCCCTCGAAATGTGGGGTTTTGGAATACCGACCCAGGCTCCTAGGCAGTGCACCGGTCAGCTCGGCGGCCGGCACCCTGCCTCGCGACCCTGAGAGGTCGGGCCAGCGCAGCCCCCTGACCTCCTCACCGCCGAAGACGAGGTCGATGCCTCCCCCGAGCGGGTCGCCGTCGACGAGCAGCACCGACCTCCCGTGGCGCACTGCGGCGACCGCCAGGGCCGCCGCGAGCGTGGTGGCCCCCGCGCCACCCCGGCCACCGACGACGGCGACGGCGACCACCACACCGAGCCCGTCGGATTGCTCGAGGCTTGCGGCGAGCCGCTCGACGCGTCGTCGAGGTCGCGGCCGACGACCACCCCGGACCGGCGGGAGAGCCGTGAGCGCGCTAACCGGGACACCTGGTCGGGCCCGATGAGCACCAGCGGGGTGCCGACCCAGCTGCGCCGCGCGGACGACCCGTCGACAGCGACCTCGAGCTCGATGCCCGCCGTGGCGGCGAGCCGGAGCACCTCCTCGAGGACGTCCGGGTCGGAGGTCACCAGCAACGGTCGGGCGGTCGACGTGGACACAGGCGCTCCCAGGCTCAGGCGCCGAGGTCCGGCGACGTTCCCAGGCTGCGTGCGGTCCGGCTGCCGCAGACCCGCGACGGACAGGCTGTGGACGACCTCGGGCCCTGTGGACGGGAGCACCCGGGTGGCGGCAGGACGACACCCGGCAGGGAGCGGGGCAGCAGCAGGACAGCACCGCTCGCCGGTCCCCACCAGCAGAAGACCCCCGCCGGGGGGGCGGGGGTCTTCTGGAGAGCCCGGCTCCGGGGGGGTGCAGCCGGGCTCGTCTTGGGACGCTCGCCAGTCGGCGCTGCGTCGTAGCGAGCCAATGCCCCCCGGACAAGGGGTCCCAAACACCTAATCTGCGCAGGTGGCTGCCGCAGCGTTCTTCGACCTCGACAAGACCGTGATCGCCAAGAGCAGCACCCTGGCGTTCGGGTGGCCGTTCTACAAGGGCGGGCTGGTCAACCGCCGGGCGGTGCTCAAGAGCTCGTTCGCGCAGTTCGTCTACCTGCTGCAGGGCGCCGACGCGGACTCGATGGACAAGATGCGCGACTACCTCAAGGCGCTGTGCACCGGGTGGGACGTCCAGCAGGTCCACGACATCGTCGCCGAGACGCTGCACGAGCTCATCGACCCGCTGGTCTACGCCGAAGCGGTCGTCCTGTTCGACGAGCACCGGGCCGCCGGCCGCGACGTCGTCCTGGTCAGCAGCAGCGGGGAGGAGGTCGTCGGCCCGATCGGCGAGATGCTCGGGGTCGACCGGGTCATCGCCACCCGGATGACGGTCCGTGACGGCCGCTACACCGGCGACATCGACTTCTACGCCTACGGCGAGGGCAAGGCGACCGCCATCACCGCGCTCGCCGCCGAGAAGGGGCTCGACCTGGCCGACTGCTACGCCTACAGCGACTCGGTGACCGACGTACCGATGCTCGCCGCGGTCGGCCACCCGGTCGCGGTCAACCCTGACAAGGCCCTGCGCAAGATCGCCGGAGAGCGCGACTGGCCGGTGCGGGTCTTCGCCCGCCCGGTCCGGGTACGCCGCCGCGTCCCCACACCGCCCGGGCGCCCGTCGGCGTACGCCGGGGTCACCGCGGCGGTCGTCGTCCTGGCCATGGCCTGGCTGGTGATCCGCCGACCGAACCCTGTGGGCCAGGCCACACCAGAGGCTTGACAGAACGGACAGACGGGACGAAGGTCGACCCACGGATCACCGCCTGCGGGCGGACTGGTTCCCCCCGACGGCGGTCCGTGCGCGAGGCCAGAGCACCCACGTGCGACCAGCCGCGAGAGGCACGTCGAACGGCTCCACAGTTCCAAGGGACCACCGGACGCCGCTACGACGAACCGACAGCACGCCATGGTCACTCCCGACCCCGCGCATGGCGACGTCCCCCCACCGCATGCGGCGGGGGGACGTTCCGTTGTGCCCGGCCGGCGTGGCGTCATCACGCCCGCGCCCGGCCACCCGTGGGTCCGGAGGACGTAGGCGGCGAGGCTCAGCCGGCGGCGCGCAACAGGGCCTCGCACACCGCGACGCCCTCGCGGGCCCCGAGCGCGGTGGCCTGGGCGCAGTGCACGACCCAGGCGCCGACCCCCGGCCGCCCGGCGGTGACGTAGCCCCGAGCGGCGTGCGCGTAGGCGTGCGTGTGAGA
>JAYTHS010000455.1:0-3358 GCA_043732345.1 Frankiales bacterium
CGCGTCACCGCCGTCATCTCTGACGGCGGCCTGGCCGGACCACGCGAGCTGTTCGCCTACGTCGGGGTCACCGCAGCCGAGCAGAGCATCGGTCAGAACATCGCCGAGCAGGTCGTCTCGTACGGCTCCCACCGCAAGAAGGACCCTGTGCCGCTGCAGCTGCGGACCGCCGCTGCCCTCGGCGGCCTCGCCCTGCTGCTGCCCGTGCTCGTCTTGGTCGCGACAGCCACCCGGTTGTCGGCGGCGAGCCGTGACCGCCGCCTGTCCGCCGTACGCCTGGTCGGGGCGACGCCGCGGCAGGCCCGCCTCGTGGCCGCGGGCGAGGCGCTCGCCTTCAGCGCGGCCGGGGTCGTGCTGGGCGTGCTGGGCTTCGTGTCCCTGCGCGGGACGGCGGCCCGGCTGCTGCCCCTGCCGGACGGGCTCTTCGCCGAGGACCTGCACCCCAGCGGCCCGGTGATCGCCGCAGTGTTGCTCGGGGTCCCGGTGCTGGCGGTCCTCACCTCGCTGCTGTCGCTCCGGTGGGTCGTGACGAGCCCGCTCGGGGTGCGCCGCGACGCCTGCGTACGCCGGACCGGCTGGGTCCGGCTGCTCCCGCTCGCCGCCGGCCTGCTGCTGCTCGTCGCCGCCCGTGCCCGGGCGAACGACGTGTCCCGCGGGACCACGATCGGCTCGTTACTCCTGCTCGGCGGGGGCGGCCTGACCCTGGTCGGGCTGGCCGTCGCCGGCCACGCCGTCGGTCGGCTGGGCGGGCTCGTCCTTGGCCGACTGGGACGTGGCGTCGGCTCGTCACTGGCCAGCCAGCGGGTCGCTGCCGACCCGGGCGCGTCGGCCCGCGTCATCACCGGCTCGGTGCTGGTGGTCTTCAGCGCCGTCTGGCTGCTCGCCTTCCTCCCGACCCTGCGGGCCTCGCAGGGGTCCACCGCCGATGGGCCGGCCCGCCTCCTGCCGGCGGGGACCCTGCAGGGGTACGTCAGCGCACCGGCGCAGGCGAACGCGCTGAGAGCTGTCCCGGGCGTCCGGCATCTGCTGGCCATCGGCCAGGTCGCCTTTGCCCCGCAGGGCTACCGACCTGGCGTGGCTCCCCAGGAGGGGACCGTGATGCCGGACCTGTCGGCCCAGCCATCCGGGGTCGCGGTCTTCCGGTGCGAGGACCTAGCCGCCGTGCTCGGCCGCGACATCGGCTGCAACGGGGCGACGGCGTACGAGGTCCCTCCGTCCGCGACGTCGGCGTTCGCGTCGTCGCCGGTACGCCGGGGGGTGGCCCTGCTGGTCCTCGACAGCCACCAGGAGAAGGTCGTCGGACAGCTCGTGCTGCCCCGCCCCCTGCCATAGGTGCACCTCACCGACACAGAGCCGACGCTGGGCCACGCCTTCGGCGCCTTCGGCCCGGTGTTCGTGACGCCGCAGGCCCTTCCGCCGGCCGTCGCGGGCGAGCTGTCCGCGTCTCTGGTGATCACCAGTGACGTTTCGCCGTCGACTGTCGAGCGGATCCGGGACGCCTTCCCGCCGGGCGTGCTCGCGACGACCATCCAGGAGCAGGCGTCGTTCGCGGCCCGGGTCTACGACGGCTACGTCCGGGCGGTGGTTCTCGGCCTCGTCATGGCGATCACGGTCGGTGCGGCGTCGCTGGCCGTCAGCACCGCCGACTCGGCCCGGGAGCGTCGCCGCAGCACGGCGGCCCTGGTCGCCATCGGGGTGCTGCTGCGAACCGTGCGGCGGGCCGTCCTGCTGCAGATGGCCGCCCCGATGCTCACCAACGTCCTGCTGGCCCTCGGAGCAGCGGCTGCGGCCAGCACGCTCTACCTCGACATCTACGCCGGCAACGGCGTCGCCCGGACCCCGCTGCCGTAGACGGGGTGGGGCCTGACCGGGCTGGCCGCCGTCGTCGCGGTGGTCCTCGCGACCTGCGCGACCCTCCCGCTCGTCAACGCCGCCGGCCATCCGGAGGCCCTGCGGACCGAGTGAGAGCGGCATCACACGACGGGCCCGCCACCCCCCCGTACCTGCGGGTTCGGTCCGTCCATTGCAGGCCGGACGGTCCGCAGGCGGTTTCCGGGGTTGGTTCCGGGACAGGACACCGTTACCGTAAAGACACATCGCCGGGGTCGGGGAAGTCCACGGCGGCAGACGGGGGTCCCCCAAAGGGATCCGCGCCGAGCCGCCTGCCCGTGCCCGGGACCACCGAGGTCCGGAGCTCCGTGAGCGCACGCCACCTGACGACCCGCCCGTTCGCGCTCGCTCTCCTGCTGCTCGCCGTCGTCGGCGCCACCGCAGGCTGGAAGGTGACCGAGAAGACGGTGACGCTCTCCGTCGACGGGACATCCCGGCAGCTGAGCACCCACGCGGGCAGCGTCCGCGCCCTACTCCAGCAGGCCCACCTCACGGTCGGTCCGCACGACGTGCTGGCCCCCGGGCCGGGCAGTCACCTCACCGACGGCGGCCAGGTCGTCCTGCGGCGTGGCCGGCAGCTCACCCTCGTGGTCGACGGCGTCTCCCGCGAGGTCTGGGTCACCGCGACCTCTGTCGACGAGGCCCTAGGACAGATCGGGCTACGCACCGACGGCGCCCTGCTGTCGGCCGACCGGTCACGGGCACTGCCGCTGCGCGGGTTCTCCCTCGAGGTGCGCCTTTCCAAGAGGGTCACCGTTCTGGACGCCGGCCGGGCCCTGCACGTCACCAGCACGGGCCTGCAGCTGTCGGACGCCCTGGCCGCCCTGCACCTCGTCCTGCGCCCCGCTGACCGCATCGACCTGCCCGTCCGCACCGTCCTCACCGACGGACTGACCGCCCGCGTCACCCGGATCGACGGCCGCAGCGCCAGCACGGACCTCCCTGTGCCGTTCGTGACGACCAGCCGCCCCGACCCCACGTCGTACGTCGGGACCTCCCGCCTGGGCAGCCCGGGGCGGGCGGGGGTACGGCACCGGATCTTCGCGCTGCGCTACGTCGACCACCGCTTGGTCTCCAAGCGGCTGACGTCGGACCACGTGACCGTCCCGCCGAGCCCGCGGGTGGTCCTCGTCGGCAGCCTGGCCTGGCCGCTGCCCGTCGTGATCTACCAGGGGCCCGTCTACGCCAGCACGTCCAGCAGCAGCGGCGGTCTCGACTTCGCAGCCCTCGCCAACTGCGAGTCCGGGGGCAACCCGCGTGCCGTCAGCAGCGGCGGTGACTATCGCGGGCTCTACCAGTTCTCGTTCGGCACCTGGCAGGGCGTGGGCGGCAGTGGTGACCCGATCGACGCCTCCCCGGCCGAGCAGACCAATCGGGCCCAGATCCTCTACGGCCGCGGGGGCCGCAGCGCCTGGCCGACGTGCGGGAGCTACCTCTAGGTGCTGCTCACCGCGACGCAGGTCCGCGA
>JAYTHS010000456.1:0-3357 GCA_043732345.1 Frankiales bacterium
ACCTGGGAGCGGGTCCAGGAGCTGGCCGGCGGGGTCGTCGGTCGGCCGCACGTCGCCCAGGCGCTCGTCGAGCAGGGCCTGGTGAAGACCGTCTCGCACGCCTTCAGTCCAGAGTGGATCGGTACCGGGGGGCGCTACTGGGTCGACAAGCTCGAGCTCGACGTCGTCGAGGCGGTCGGCCTGGTGGTCGGCGCCGGCGGTGTGGCGGTCTTCGCGCACCCCGCCGCGGCCGCGCGTGGCCGCACCGTCAGTGACGACGTCATCGCCGATATGGCCACTGCCGGGCTGCACGGCCTGGAGGTCGACCACGTCGACCACGACGAGCAGGGTCGGGCGCACCTGCGGTCACTGGCGTCCGAGCTGGGCCTGCTGACGACCGGCTCGAGCGACTACCACGGCAGGAACAAGACGGTCCGGCTGGGAGCCCACCTGACGAGCGAGGCGTCGTACGCCGAGATCGTGGAGCGGGCCAGCGGAGTGGAGGTCCTGGCGGGATGAGCAGGTTCTTCGATCCGGCGGTCTTCGGGACCGTTCTCGTAACGCTGACGGTCATCATGGACCCGGTCGGCAGCGTGCCGCTGTTCCTCGGACTGACCGTAGGCCGCACCAATGCCAAGCGCCGCCGGCTGGCCCTGCAGGCGGTGCTCGTCTCGCTCGGGGTGATCTCGCTGTTCGCCGTCCTGGGCCAGCAGATCCTGGCCTACCTCGGCATCGGCATCCCGGCCCTGCAGGGCGCCGGTGGGCTGCTGCTGACGATCGTGGCCCTCGAGCTGCTGACTGACAAGGCCGAGGACCCGACCGAGGTCGACAACGTCAACGTCGCGCTGGTCCCGCTCGGGACCCCGCTGCTGGCCGGCCCCGGCGCCATCGTCGCGACCATCGTGTTCGTCAAGCAGGCGGACGGCGTCGCGGCCGGCATCTCCATCGGTCTCGGGATCGTGGCGGTGCACCTGCTGGTGTTCCTGTCGCTGTTCTTCAGCGTCGCCATCACCCGGATCGTGCGGGAGGCGGGCATCGTGCTGCTGACCCGCATCTCCGGGCTGCTGCTGTCGGCGATCGCCGTCCAGCTCATCGCCAACAGCGTTCAGGGGTTCATCGCCGCCCAGCCCTGACGGGGGTACAACTGCTGTATGAAGCGCTTGCTGCTCGTGGTCCCCCTGCTCGTGCTGCTGCTCCCCGGGACCGCCCGCGCCGACAACGCCTCACAGGTCGCTCAGGCGCTGCAGAGCAGCCCCGTCTACCAGGCCAAGGGTCTCGACCTGGTCGACGTACCCGGGCTGCAGAGCGCGCTGCAGGGCGGTGACCCTCCGGTCTACGTCGCCGTCCTGCCGGCGGCGGCGGCGGCCTCTAGCGACGAGGCGCACTCCCGCGCGGTCGCGATCGGCACCGCGCTGGGCAACCGTGACGCGGTCGTGCTGGTCATCACCGCCAACCGGCACCTCGGCGCAGCGGAGGGCGACGGTGCGGCGTCCCGGGGGGTGCAGTCCGGCGCCGACCTGCAGGCCGTCCTGGCCGCGTCCCGCTCCGGTGCCTTCTCCAAGCCCAACATCACCTCGCTGGCGCAGAGCTTTGCGCTGCGCGTCCAGCAGGAGGCCTCGGCCAGGTCGGGCAGCGGTGGGAGCTCGACCTCGAACGGCACCTTCGGGGGCTCGCCGAGCTCCTCGAGCCGCGGTCACGGCGGCGCCTACCTCCTGGGCGCGCTGGTCGTGCTCGGTGGTGGTGGTACGGCGCTGGCGCTGGTCACCTCCCGGCGCCGCAAGGCCCGGCAGAACGAGGCGCTGCGGGCCGACGTCGAGCAGCTCTACGACCGGCTCGGCTCGGACGTTTCTACGATCGACACGGGGTCCGACCCGGTTGCCCGGCAGGCCATGGCTGATGCCGCCGAGCGCTACAACGCGTGCGGCGCCGTGCTGGCCAGGGCCGACTCACCGGCCGAGTTCGGCTCGGCCCGGCGCAGCGCCGTCGAGGGCCTGACCGCCGCCCGGACCGCGCGGACGACGCTCGGCCTGGACCCTGGACCGGAGATCCCGCAGCCGCCCAGCGCCGGCCCCCAGCTGACCGGCAATCAGGCCATCCAGGTCGGTGACCAGGAGTACGACGGCTCAGCCAGCTACCAGCCGGGCCGCCCACACTACTTCGGCGGCGGCAACCTGCGGGGGCAGATGGTCCCCGGCGGGTGGTACTCCACGCCGTTCTGGGAGCCCTTCCTGCTGGGCTCCATGCTGTCCGGTGGCCTCGGCGGCGGCGGGCTATTCGGCGGCGGTGGCGGCTACGAGCGCGGATACGACGAGGGACGCGAGGACGCCCAGGGCGACGGTCGCAACTCCGGCGGCGACTCCGGCGGTGGTGGCGACTGGGGTGGCGGCGGCGGAGGCGGTGGCGGCGACTGGGGCGGCGGTGGTGGTGGCGGTGGTGACTCCGGCGGCGGTGGGTCCTGGTAAGTCCACAGGGGCCCGACCGCGGCGGAGCCGCCCAGGGCAGGATGACGCCATGCAGCTGGGGTTCGCGGACATGCCGACCCGGCTGTTCGCCTGCACCCCGTCCCGGCTGACGACCTGGCAGGACTGCCCCCGGCGCTACCGGCTGACCTACCTCGACCGGCCGTCGCCGCCGAAGGGGCCGCCCTGGGCGCACAACACCGTCGGCGCGGTGGTGCACCTGGCGCTGGCCCGCTGGTGGGACCTGCCCCTCGCCCGACGTACGGCGCCGGCGGCCCGCGGGCTGCTGGAGCGGGCCTGGTCGCGACCGGGAGCGACGGCCGACGGCTTCCGCGACCCCGACCAGGCGGCCCGCTGGCGAGGTCATGCCGGCGACATGGTCGAGGGCTACGCGCGGACCCTCGACCCGAGCGACGAACCGGTGGGGGTCGAGCGGACCGTCGCCACCAAGACGGGCACCCTTGCGGTCAGCGGGCGGGTTGACCGCATCGACCGGCGCGGCGACGAGGTAGTCGTCGTGGACTACAAGACCGGCCGGTCGGCCCTCACGACGGACGACGCCCGCGGGTCGCTGGCCCTGGCGCTGTACGCCGTGGCGGCCGCGCGGACTCTGCGGGCGGCCTGCACGACGGTCGAGCTGCACCACCTGCCGACCGGCCGGGTCCTGAGCTGGCAGCACACGACGGAGGGGCTCGAGCGGCACGTCTCCCGGGCCGAGCGGACGGCCGCGGAGATCGTCGCGGCGACGGCCGCGCTGGCCGAGGGCGGCGACCCGGACGGGCTGTTCCCCGCCCGGACGTCGAGCCTGTGCGGGTGGTGCGACCTGTCCCGGTCCTGCCCCACCGGACGCGCGGCCAGCGCACCGCAGCAGCCGTGGGCGGGCCTCGCGGACGAGCGGCCGTCGCTGGAGGACCAGCAG
>JAYTHS010000457.1:0-3306 GCA_043732345.1 Frankiales bacterium
CGACGTGCGCGGTGGAGCCCTCGTCGGTCGAGCCCCGCCCGTCGTACAGGCCCATGACGCCCTCGACGACGGCGACATCGGCCCCGGCGGACCCGTGCAGGAACAGTGGTACGACGAGGTCCTCGCCCACGAGCACCGGGTCCAGGTTGCGGCCCGGGCGGCCGGCGGCGAGCGCGTGATAGCCGGGGTCGATGTAGTCGGGGCCGACCTTGTGGGGGCTGACCTGCAGGCCGCGGGCGCGCAGGGCCGCCATCAAGCCGGTGGCGACGGTGGTCTTGCCGGCGCCGCTGGAAGGGGCGGCGATGACCAACCGCGGGACGGTCACCACTCGATCCCCCGCTGGCCCTTCTGGCCAGCGTCCATGGGGTGCTTGATCTTGGTGGTCTCGAGCACCAGGTCGGCGGCCTCGACCAGCGCCGGGTGGGCGTCGCGGCCGGTGATGACGACGTGCTGGTTGCCGGGACGTGCTGCCAGGGTGGCAATCACGTCATCGACGTCGACCCAGCCCCACGTCATGGGGTAGGTGAACTCGTCGAGGACGTAGAAGCGGTAGGTCTCCGCCAGCAGGTCACGCTTGACCTGCTCCCAGCCCTCGCGCGCGTTGGCCGCGTGGTCGTCGTCCGTGCCCTGCTTGCGGGTCCAGGACCAGCCCTCGCCCATCTTGTGCCAGACGACCGAGCCGCCCTCGCCCGAGGCACCAAGCACCGTCAGGGCGTTCTCCTCGCCGACCTTCCACTTCGCGCTCTTGACGAACTGGAAGACCCCGATCGGCCAGCCCTGGTTCCAGGCGCGCAGGGCCAGTCCGAAGGCCGCCGTGCTCTTGCCCTTCATCTCGCCGGTGTGGACGACGAGCAGCGCGCGGTTGCGGCGCTGACGGGTCGTCAAGCCGTCGTCCGGCACGCTCTCGGGCACTCCCTGGGGCATCTCAGGCAGCCTTCACCACGGAGGTCAGCGCCTGCGCCGACAGCTCCTCGACGCGTAGTCCGCGACCGCCCAGCTGCTGGGCGAGAAGGCCTGCCAGTCCGAGCCTCACCGGCCCGCTCTCGCAGTCGATGACCACGGTCGCAGCACCGCTGCGGGCCAGGTGGGCGGCCGCCAGCTCGGGCGAGGGACCGCTGGTGTGACGCCCGTCGGTGACGACGACGACCAGGGCCCGCCGGGCCGGGTCGCGGACGCCCTCGACGCGCAGCACCTCGGCGGCCCGCAGCAGACCGGCGCTGAGCGGGGTCCGACCACCGGTTGGCAGGGCGCGCAGGCACGTGGCCGCGATCTCGACCGAGGAGGTGGGCGGCAGCACCAGGGTCGCCTCGGCGCCCCGGAAGGACACCAGCGCCACCTTGTCCCGGCGCTGGTAGGCGTCCATGAGCAGCGACAGGACGGCGCCCTTGACGGCGCTCATCCGCTGACGGGCGGCCATCGAGCCGGACGCGTCGACGACGAACAGCACCAGGTTGCCCTCGCGCCCCTCGCGGACGGCTTCGCGCAGGTCGGCCCGACGTACGGCCAGGCCGGTGCCGGTGCGACCCCGAGCGTCCTGGTGCGGGGCCGCCGCCCGCAGCGTCGCGGTCAGGTGCAGCGAGCCGAGCCGGCCCTGCGGCAGCCGGGCACCCGTCAGGCGGCCAGCACCCCCCTCGGACAGCGACCGACGGCCCGCCGCGCCCCCGCGCCGGTTCACGCCCGGCACGGTCAGGGGCACGGTCCGGAAGGTCTCCCCCGACCCACCCTCGTGATCCACGGAACCAGCAGTGGCCTTTCCGCTGCCCTGGGACCCCTGCCGGTTCCGTTGATCACCGGAGGCGGAGGCGCCGGCCGGCTCGTCACGACGCTGCGCCTGCTCGCCCGCCGCGTCGGGGGTGTCCGCATCGGCGGACGCAGGCGCGCTGCCACCGCGGGGACCGCCGCTTGGCCCGTCGGGAGAGTCGTCCGGGGTGTCGTCGGGGGTGCCATTGGAGGTGTCGGGGGTGCCATTGGGGGTGTCCGGGGTGTCCGGGGTGTCCGGGGTGCCGTTCGGGCCGTCCGGCTCGACGGAGTCCAGCGCCTGCTCGAGCTGCTCGTCGTCCAGCCCGGGGGCCTCGAACGGCGTACGGCGACGGCGGTGCGGCAGGGCGAGCCGGGCCGCGGTGCGCACGTCGTCGGTCGTGACCGCCGAGCGGCCGGCCCACGCGGCCAGCGCCAGGGCGGCCTTGGCGGTGACGAGGTCGGCGCGCAACCCGTCGACGTCGAAGGCGGCGCAGACCGTAGTGATCTCGCGCAGGGCGTGGTCGCCCAGGACGACCGACGGCAGCAGCGCCCGGGCGACCGCGATCTGCCGGGCCAGGGCGGCGTCGTCGGCCTCCCATGAGGCGGCGAAGCCCCTTGGGTCGGCCTCGTAGGCCAGCCGGCGGCGGACGACCTCGGCCCGCTCGAGCGGCTCGCGGGTCGCGGCGACCTCGACGGTCAGGCCGAAGCGGTCGAGCAGCTGCGGCCGCAGCTCGCCCTCCTCGGGGTTCATGGTGCCCACCAGCAGGAAGCGCGCCGCGTGCCGGACCGAGACGCCCTCGCGCTCGACGTACGACGTGCCGAGGGCCGCGGCGTCGAGCAGCAGGTCGACCAGGTGGTCGTGCAGCAGGTTGACCTCATCGACGTAGAGCACCCCGCGGTGGGCGGCGGCGAGCAGGCCGGGCTCGTAGGCCGAGACCCCGGTGGTCAGGGCCTTCTCGAGGTCCAGTGATCCGACGAGCCGGTCCTCGGAGGCCCCGACGGGCAGCTCGACGAGGCGGGCGGGGCGCTGCACGACCTCCCCGTGGGAGCAGACGTCAGGGCAGTCGGTGTCTCCGGGCACGCAGGAGAAACGGCAGCCGGACATCGTCTGGACGGGAGGCAGCAACGCCGCCAACGCCCGGACGACGGTGGACTTGGCCGTGCCCTTCTCGCCGCGCACCAGGACGCCGCCGACGGCCGGGGAGACGGCGTTGACGACCAGGGCGAGCCGCAGGTCGTCGAGGCCGACGACAGCACTGAAGGGATACACGTCAGGTGCCTTCCTCGGGGTGTCCGCGCCCCGGGTGGACGGATCGACGGGAGGGAGTGTCTGGCTCCCCGGGCAGGATCACCCGGTTCACAGTGGCGGGACCGCGCCGGCTGTTCCCGGCTTCCTGCCCTGCCCGTCGCTTGCTGCGACTGACTCTAGACGGTGCCTCGCGGGGTCGGCTCAGGTGAAGACGACGGTGCGCGAGCCGTTGCGCAGGACCCGGTGCTCCAGGTGCCAGCGGACGGCGCGGGCCAGGCAGACCGTCTCGAGGTCGGCCCCGATCGCGGCCAGTTGCG